>DATFOL010000333.1:0-3687 GCA_035265545.1 Gemmatimonadaceae bacterium
GAGAAGTTCTACCACCACTGGTTCACCAACGACGAGCACGTCAACGATCTCGTGAAGGAGCTCGGCGTCGCCGACCAGGTGGTCTACCGGCCCACGCGCACGGGGATGTACTTCGCCAACACGGTGTTCCGAATGAGCTCGCCGGTCGACGTGCTCAGGTTCACGCCGCTCCGGTTCATCGATCGAGTTCGACTGGGCGTCCTCGCGCTGCGCGCGCGAGCCGTGAAGGACTGGAAGCCGCTCGAGGCGCTCACGGCTGAGGAATGGCTGATCCGCTTGGGTGGTCGCGAAGTCTTCCGCGTCGTCTGGGAGCCGTTGCTCCACGGGAAGTTCGGACCGTTCGCGTCCAGCATCTCGGCGGTGTGGTTCTGGAACAAGCTCAAACTACGCGGAGGCAGTCGCGACAAGACGGGCGCCGAGATGCTGGCGTACTATCGCGGAGGATTCGCCGCGCTCGCTGATTCGCTCGCTGAGGAAGTCACACGCCTCGGTGGTGCCATCCACACGAATCGTCGCGCGACCGGGATGCGAGTGCGCGGCGGGGCGGTAACGGGCGTCGACACACCCTCCGGAACGGTCGCGGCCGATGCGGTCCTCGCCACCACGTCGCTCCCGATCTTCGCCGATCTCGTCGGTCCGCACACGGATGACCGATACCTGGAGAGCCTGAAGGCGATCGACTACCTCGCGAACGTCTGCCTCGTGCTCGAGCTCGACCGAAGCCTTTCGAGCACGTACTGGCTCAACGTCAACGATCCGGGGTTCCCGTTCGTCGGTGTGATCGAGCACACGAACTTCGAGCCCGCGTCGACCTACGGCGGACGACACATCATCTACCTGTCGAAGTATCTGCCCGAGGATGCGGATCTCTTCAGGATGTCGGACGACGAAGTGCTCGACTACTGCGTTCCGTACCTCGAGCGGATGTTCCCGGAGTTCCGTCGTTCATGGATCCTCGCGGCGCACGTGTGGCGCGCGCGGTTCTCGCAGCCGATCGTGACTCGCCACTACAGCGAGATGATCCCACTCGAGGAGACGCCCGTGAGCGGCCTGTATCTGACGACGATGGCGCAGGTCTATCCCGAGGACCGTGGCACCAACTACGCGATTCGTGAAGGCCGCCGGGTCGGGGTGCGCTTGGCCGAGCAGCTGCTCGGTGCTGGGCGACACGAGGGCGCCGCGGCGGCGGCGATCTGAGCGCGGGATTCGCTCTACCTGCATCGCCCGCCTGTCGCGTGTCTGCCGATCGTCCATTACCGCTCTCTTCGCTCGCATTCCATGCTCTCTGATACTTCGCCTCGCGGGATTCGCCCTGCCACGCAGACTTCGGCGGCGTCCGGCCGCCGCTGGCCGCGAATCATCCTCGGCTGGGTCGTCGCCGCGCTCTTCGTCGGTCTGGCCTTCCGCCGCGTCTCGCTCGGCGAGATGCTCGGCGTGCTCCGTTCGGCGCGCGGTGGCCCCATCGTACTCGCGCTCGTCGCACTGGCTGCGGGCTTCACCGTGCGCATCGTCCGCTGGTGGCAGATGCTTCGCGTGCTCGAGCCCGGGCTGCCATTACGTGCGTGCATCCGCCCGTTCCTCGTGAGCATCGCGGTGAACAACACGTTGCCGCTGCGCGCGGGTGACGTAGTTCGCGCGGTCGGGTTCCGTTCGGCGCTGCGCGCCTCTCCGATGGCGATCGTAGGCACGCTCCTCGTCGAACGTCTGCTGGACGTCGTCGTTCTGCTGGCGTTGCTGTTCGCTGGTCTGGCGATGTTGGGAGGGAGCGTATTCCCACCGCCGTTCCTGCTGGCGGGCATCGCCGTCGGGGTGGTGGCCGCGTGTGGCCTGCTCGCGCTCGTGATCGTGCCGACGTGGCTCCGCTCCGTCGCTCATCACATCGTGCGCCGCATTCCCTCGTCGCGGTGGCAAGCGCGACTTGGCGCGCTCGTCGATCAGCTCTTCGATTCGCTCGCCATCGTGCGGCCGCCTCGACGCACGCTGGCGCTGGTGTCCATCACCGCGCTGGCCTGGGCGCTCGAGGGGACCGCCTACGCCTCGGTGGCGTGGTCGCTGCGTGCCGATGGGTCTGCGTTCGCACCCTGGTTCGCCCTGTCCACGGGGACGCTCGCCACCATGATTCCCAGCTCGCCGGGGTACGTCGGGACGTTCGACTTCTTCGCCGTGCGAGGACTGACCGCGTTCGGCACGAGCCAGGTCGTGGCGCTCGGTGTGGCGCTGCTGGTGCACCTGCTGCTCTGGCTTCCGGTCACCATCGTGGGTGCATTGTTCCTGGTAGCGCCCGGCGGTAGGCGCGTCAGCCGCGAGGTGCGGCCGGCCCGCGCGGTGAGCGAGGCCGCGTAACGTCCGCTTCAGCGGCGCACGAATACCGTCGCGCTGGGCCCGTCGTACACGCGCTGATACCGCGGGTCGGCAAGCGCCGTCGTGAGAAGCGGATTGCAGCACGCGCTCTTCGCAGGTCCGCCCCACGCTTGCGTCTTGGCAACGTAGAGGTGGGTGAACGACCTCCCGTGGGACGCGGCCCATTGCTCGACGCATCCGACGTCGCGCGTGGCACACTTGGCGAGTGCCTCGTACGCCGCGTAGCGGCGTTCGAACTCACCGGCGGGAAGCCACTCGGAGCCCTGGACCGTTGCTACGCTCTTTCGGGCCGCCAGCACCGGAAACCACTCGGCGACCCGATCCGAAGCCCAGTCCGAGCCGGTGATCACCAGGACCCGGCTGTCCTGCGGCGTCGCCGTGGCGATCCATCGCATCGCTGCCCGGTCGCCCGCGTCGAGGCTCCGCAGCAACTGTAGCTCCGACCGCACCGAAGGAGATCGGAGCATGACGGCGAAGGTGGCATAGCCGACGAGGGCGGACATGACCGCGGCCGTCCAGTGTGTCGGCTTCACTCGCGCGAGGAAGCCGGGAGTCGCGTGCACGTGCGAATGGGGCGCCCGCCACTGGCGCAGAATGGGGATCAGCACGTCCGTCACCGCGATGCCGGCCATCATCGCGATTGCGATCGATCCATAGGTGCCGGGCGCCCGGATGTCGGCGAACAGAATGAGCAGCCACCACGCCGGGAGGAGGAAACGCCGCCGTGTCAGCTCGCTGATGGCGCCGAGGTAGGCGAGCCCGAGGATGATCGGGAAGAGTGGCTCGGCCGTGAGGCCGAGGCCCAGTCGGGACACCACGAGGCGCACCTGCCACCGTGCATCGCTGCCGCTGAGGAACGAACCCCCCGTCGCCTGCGCCGCGAGGAACGGCGCGAGCCCGTGCTCGCTCACCACGGCCGCCCACCATGGTGCGGTGAGCAGCAGCGTCAGCGCGCCGACGGCGATCGACGCGAGGAAGCCATGCCGGTGCCGTCCGTAGACGAGCCAGAAGAGGGCCATGCTCACGACGAGGAACGGAGCAGTGCCGAGATGGCTGAGGACGACGAGGGACGCGAGCACCGCCGTCGTCGGCACGTACCACCACGAGCGTCGTGTGTAGAGCGCGTGTGCCTGCCAGAGCGCGAGAATCGTGAACAGCATTCCCAGCGAGCGCGTGAGACCACCACCCATGATGATCCACAGGAACGACCGCGGTACGAGCGCGAAGGCGAACGTCGCCGCGATCACGCGCGCTTCGGTGCGCAGGATCGCGCGGGCGAGCAGCACGAACGCGGGCAGCATGAGGCAGCCGACCACGACAGGGATC
>DATFOL010000334.1:0-10920 GCA_035265545.1 Gemmatimonadaceae bacterium
AGAATCGCCTGGTCGAGATCTCCACCCTTACGAAACTCGTTGGCCAGGGGAGCGAAGTAGCGGCGCGGATTCTCGTCGAACTTCTGTTTGAGCTCGTCGATGCGGTCGGAGCTGGCCATCAAAGCCTCGGTGGCGGCGCACAGGCGGCGGTGGGAGAAGCGGAATAAGATACTTGCGGGTGGGGACAAGTCAATCAGAAGTGCTACCGTCACTTGATTTTAGCCGCTCTCGCCCGATAGCTTTTTGAGCTACCCCTCCCTCCCGTTTTTCCCCGTCGCAGAAGGAGTCTGACCCCGTGCTCCAGACCATGCGGAGCTCCGCCAAATTCGTCTTCTGGATCCTCGCCTTTGCCTTCATCGGTGGGTTCCTGCTCGTCGAATCTTCGGGGCTCCTGAATCGCGGCGCCGTCACGCCGACCACTGCGGTGGCGACGGTGAACGGTACGGACATCCTGTACACGGACTGGTTGCGGCGGTCGCAGCAGCTCACGCAGCAGCAGCAACAGCAGACCGGTCGATCATTGTCGCAGGACGAGATCAACCAGATCGAGAACCAGGCGTTCGACGAGATGGTGACGGAGATCCTGCTCCGGCAGGAATACCGTCGCCGTGGCATCAACGTGAGCGATGCCGAGCTGCGTGACTACGCGCGTTTCGCTCCTCCGCAATGGATCACCTCCGACCCATCCCTGCAGACGGAAGGACGGTTCGATCCGGCGAAGTATCAGCGCCTGCTTGGCAGCAGCCAGGCGCGCCAGGGCGGGCTACTGATCGCGCTGGAGCAGTACTATCGCAGCGAGGTGCCGAAGGAGAAGCTGGCCGAACAGGTGACTGCCGGGGTGTTCGCGACCGACGTCGACCTGTGGCGGGCCTATCAGGACGCTAACGACAGCTCCTCGGTGAGCTTCGTCGTGTTCCGCCCGACTCCGACCGCTGCCGATTCGAACGTGGCGGACGCCGACCTTCGCAAGTTCTACGACGCCCACAAGGCGGAGTTCGAGCGCGCCGGCCGGGCCACCGTGAGCGTGTTGACGATCCCACGCGTGGTGACCGCCGCGGATAGCGCAGCCGTACGCGACCGAGTCAACCAGCTTCGAGCCGAGATCGTGGGAGGCGCGAAGTTCGAGGACGTCGCGAAGCGCGAGTCTGCCGACACGCTGTCTGGGGCCAACGGGGGCGATCTCGGAAAGGGCGTCAAGGGACGATTTGTCCCCGAGTTCGAGAAGGCGCTCGAGGCTCTGAAACCGGGAGAGATCTCGGGCCCCGTGCTGTCCCCGTTCGGCTATCATCTCATCCGGCTCGACTCGCGCGCCGCCGACACGCTGCAGGCGCACCACCTTCTGCTTCGCATCGAGCCGAGCGACTCCTCGCAGTCGAAGATCGACCGACTGGCGGACCAGCTCTCGAAGATCGCGGCAGGGAGCGATCAGCCCGCGAAGTTCGACGAAGCGGCCAAGACATTGGGCCTCACGCCGTTCAAGGTGACGGTGACGGAGGGAGAGCCAGCGACGTACAATGGCAAATACGTGCCGAGCGTGAGCGCGTGGGCATTCAGCGGGATGAAGCCGGGCGAGATCAGCGACCTCTTCGACTCGGAGGACGGATACTTCCTCGCGCGACTCGAGTCCGTTGCGCCGGGGGGAAACACGTTCGAGGCCGTGAAGGCGGACGTGCGAGCCCGCGTGGCACTGGACCGGGCCGTCGAACGGGCCGTCCCGCAGGCGAACGACCTCGCCCAGGCGGCTCGCGCGAGCTCGCTGGACGCCGCAGCCGCGGCGCGAAAGCTCGAGGTGCAGAAGACGGGAATGGTGAATCGCGGGACGGCTGCGTCGAAGCTGGGCAGCATCGGCGAGGCGCTCGGCGCAGCGTTCGCGCTCCCGGTCAACACCGTGAGCGTCCCGATCCGTCAGATCGACGGGGTGTACGTGCTGCGCGTCGATGCGCGGAAGCCAGCTGACAAGGTCGCGTTCGAAGCGCAGAAGAAGGCGATCCGCGCGCAGCGGCTGCAACAGCTCAAGCAGCAGCGACTCCAGGCCTACTACGCGGACCTCCGCAAGTCGGCCAAGATCGACGATCACCGGAAGGAGATCACGGCCCGAGCACGGCGACAGACCGTCAGCTGACGCCGACGTTCCCCGTACGAATGCGAAGAGGCCCGCCCGGTTCGACTGGGCGGGCCTCTTCCGTCAAACCGCGCGCTAGATCAAACGCTTCGGCTCGGGACGCACTTCCTCGTTCACGGGCGTGTCGGTACGGGCGGGCTCGCCCGCGGAAAGCCGACTGTCGTAGCGCGAGGGTTCGGGCTCGGTGATCGAGCGCTCCACGTCGTTCACGTTCTTCTTGAACTCCCGGATCCCCTTGCCGAAGGACGCGCTGATCTCGGGGATGCGCTTGGCGCCGAAGAGCACCAGCACGATGACCAGGATGATCATCAGCTCGCTGAAACCGATGTTGCCGAACATGGGCGATTCTCCTAGAAGAGCGACCGAGCAATGAGATAGGCGATGAGCACACCGAGCAGGCTCAACAAAGACACGTCGAGCGCGACGGGACCGAGCGAGAACTTGAGAATAACTAAGTCGAGCGTGATCGGCCCCACCGAGGGCGTGACGCCGGTGGTGAAGAACTCCTTGACCGGCCCCGCCGGCAGGAAGCGCCGTGTCACCTGAGTCATGGCCCCACCGACGATGAATCCGATGGCGAGGGTCACGGCATGAAACACCGGGCGACGATTGGAAGATCCGCGAGGAGGCATTACGAGCGCCGGTCCATGACGTAAAGGATGGCGTCGGCGAGCGCTGCGCGCGCCGGCGTGTCAGGCAGGCCACGCAACGCCGCGTCTGCCTCGAGAGCGTACTGCTCGCCGCGACGACGGGCCGCGTCGATCCCTCCTGCTTCGGTGACCAGCGCGATGACGTCGTGAATCTGCTCGTCGTCGGGCGCCTCGGAGGCGAACAGCGCGTCCACGGTGCGTCGTCCGCTCGTGGAGAGCTTCGGCAGTGCCGCGATGAGCGGAAGCGTGACCTTGTGCTCGCGAAGATCGAGCCCGGAGGGCTTCCCCGTCACGGATGCGGTCTCCGTGTAATCGAGGATGTCGTCGGCAACCTGGAACGCCATGCCGAGGCGCGCGCCGAACCGCTTGAGCGCGGCGCGATGCCGCGCCGCACCGCACATGGCACCGGTCTCACACGCGGCACTGAGCAGCGACGCCGTCTTGGCTTCGATCAGCGACTCGTACTCCGACTCGGTGAATGCCAGCCGCTCGACCGCGGCGAGCTGCCGCATCTCGCCGATCGTGAGCTGACTCGAGACGCTCGTGAGAACGCGCAGCAGATCGAGGTCGCCGAGCGCCACGAGCGCCTCGAGGGCGCGCGAGTAGAGGAAGTCGCCCATGATCACGCTCACCTGATGGCTGAAGAGCGAGTTCACCGTCGGCAGCCCACGGCGCATCGCCGAGTGATCGACCGAGTCGTCATGGACGAGCGAAGCGAGATGCATCAGCTCCACGACCGATGCGAGCGTGACGACGCGCGGCTCGGACGTTCCGTCGATGTCGCTCGCGAGGAGCGCGAGGGTCGGCCGAAACATCTTGCCACGCATCTGCAGCAGGTGCGCGCTCACCTGCTCGATCATCGGCAGATCGGCGGTGACGATGCGGCGCATCTCGGTGACGACGTCCTCCAGGCGCTCGCGCACGGGCGACTGGATGTCTCGCAGCGCCGAGGTGGCCGGGGTGCGCACGCGCGTGGCGACGCCGCTCACGAGCGGGCGCTCTCCACCGCGGCGAGCCGCTCGCCGACGTCCTTGAACTGGATGTCGATGACGAACACGCGCTGATAATACTCGACGGCCTGCTCGAGCTGCCCTCGATGCTCCGCGCACTGGCCAAGAAGGTACAGCACGCCCACGAGCTGATCTTCGCTGACACCCTTCTCGTGCAGCGCACGACCGAGGATGGTCGCGGCCATCGACACCTGGCCCTTCTCCATGAAGCACTGGCCGAGTGCCTCGTACGTCGGCACGCGGTTGGAAGGCGCGCGCAGAGCCTTCTGGAACTCGGCGATGGCCTCGTCCAGCAGTCCCATCTCCTTGTACGCGACGCCAAGGTCGTAGTGGCTCTGGTGATCCTCCTCGTCGACGTTGTCGGCGATGCCCTGTTTGAACTTCCGGAGCATGTCCTTGAAGTCCGCGTCCTCGTCGCCGGTCGGTTCCTTCTCCTCGACCACCATGCGGGTGTCCTTCGGCGCATCGTCATCGCGGAGCCAATCACCGAGATTGACGAACTCCTCGTCCGGCACGGGCGACGGGCGGGATGGCCTCGGGGCGGCCGGCACGCGCGACGTGGAGCCGGTGACGCGCGGCTGCTGGCGCGGCTGCTGGCGCGGCTGCTGGCGGGGTTGCTGCTGCGGTGGCGTCGGCTCGCGATCGGTGTCGGCGAAATTCTCGAGTGCCGACGTCGCGCGGATGTCGTCCGGGGCCAGGTCGATCACGCGATAGTAGATCGCGCGCGACTTGTCCATCTGACCGCCGCGGAACAGCGCGTCGGCAAGCGCGAGATACGCCTCGATCAGGCGACCACGCTCGCTCGTGCGGAACGCGTACTCGACTCGCTTCTGATGGTGCCGGATCGACTCCGGATTGACCCGTACGATCTCGTCGGCGACCGACGCCGCTGCATCCAGCTCGTCGGAGCGCTCGAACCCGATCATCGCCGTCTCGAGCTCGCGCAGGCCATCGTCACGGTGCCCCGATTCGAGCATCGCTTCGCCGAGTTGGCGTCGCTTGAAGTAGTCGTTTGGCTCCTCATTCACCACGGCCTGCAGCAGCTCGACGGAGCGCTCGGCCTCGAGTGTCGCGTTTCGTGGCGCCGATGGAGGCGTCGGCGTGCCGACGAACTGCGTCTCGTCCACCGGCTGCTCGATGGCGGGGTCGACCCGGTTCGCGTTACCGCGCTCCGGCATCGCCTCGTCGTCGAGCTGGAGGAAATCGATCGTGGGGCCGCTGTTGACGGGGCCGCCGGTGATGCTCGCCATCGCTTCGCCGGGCGTCGGCAGCGACAGATCCATCAGGGGGACGTCGTCGTTGGCTGGCGCAGGAGGGGCCGCCGCGGACTCGTCGACGTCCGGCATGATGAGGGTCAGGTCGCCACCGATCGACGGCTCGTCCGCGTCGCCCCGTTCGTCCGCGGGCGCCAGGGACGGCCGCCGAGGAGGTGGCGCCACATCGTTCGCCTCATCGAGGATCGGCAGCTCATCGAGCGGCGAGTCTGCTTCGGTGCTCGGCTCCGGCATCGTGAAGTCGAGCATGTCATCCTGCGCCGACCGCGGAGCGGGAGTCGGCAGCGGCGTGCCACGCGCCGGCGTCGGCGCGAACGCCGCACCCATGTCGGTCGGCTCGAAGTCCAGCATCGTCCCCGACGATTCGAGCGGCGGCGCGGAGCCTCCGACGTCGAATCTCGTCGTGTCCAGACCGTCGAGTGGCCCGGGCTGCATCGTCGGATCTTCGACGACGTATTCCGCGGCGCGCGTGACACCATCCAGCAATGCCGGCTCGAGCGCTGGCGTGTCCAACACATCGGCGGTCGGCGCCGGCGCGTCGAGCAGCGCTGGCTCCGGCAGAGGCGTCGGCTCCGACGGCACTTCGTGATGCTCGCCGGTGTGGATGAGGTCGAGGCCCTGCGTCGCCCGCTTCGCGATGATCGAGTTGCTGCGGGTCCGACGTTCCTCGAGATCGAGGAAGATCAGATCGTTGCTTCGCGACGACATGGTGCCGGCCGGCCGCGGATTGGCGCTGGGATCGATCGCCTTCATGCGATCGACGGTCGCACGAGCTTCCAGGTCGCGACCCTGTGCCGAGTAGCGCTCGTAGAGCGTCTGCAACTGCTCGATGGCCTCTCCGCCCCGCTCCTGCTTCGAGAGCTGTTCGGCGAGCAGCAGGCGGATGTCGTCCTGATCCGGACAGAGATCCGCGAACTCCTTCAGGGCGCGAAACGCTTCGTCGATCTTCCCGGACTTCTGCATCCGGTCGGCGTACTCGAGGAAGTTGACCTTGGCGTCGCCGATGAAGCCCTTCTGCGCGCTGATCTTGCCGAGCTTGTAGTAGATGGAGGCCCGACCGGGCGAGTTGCGCAGGATCTTGTTGCAGAGCGCGATGGCGTTGTTGAAGAAGCCGGTCTCGGCGTACTTGTCCACCGCCTGCTCGTAATAGTCGACGGCGTCGGCGGTGTTGCCCTGCTTCAGGTAGATGTCGCCGACGCGATTGTACAGCGCGACGTCGATCTCTTCGTCCGTCTTGTCGTAGCTGTCGAGGATCTCGACGTATACCGCCAGCGCCTTGTCGAACTGCTTCTTCAGCTCGAGCTCGGCTGCCTTTTTCTTCAGCTTAGCGACATCGGGCATCGGCGAGTGGCGGGCTCCGCGAGGGGCGTCCCCGTCCTCGCGACAGAGGGGGGCTCAGCTTCAAAAAGCTAGTGCTAAGTCACGAAGGTGACAAGGTTTGCCGCGCGTCCACGAAGCTCGGCAGAATCCCGCGCCGAGCCAATACGGCAGCTCCCGAACGTCGTCGAGTGCCCAGAGCGCCAGATCGGCGGAGAAGCCCGGAGTAAGCTGCCCGGTCCTGTCCGCGAGACCGAGTGCCGCAGCGCCGTTGACGGTTGCGGCGAGGAGGACCTCCGCCACGCTGAGTCCGAGCTGGCTCACGCCAAGCGTGAGCACGAGGGGGAAGTTGGAGGTTGGGGAAGTGCCGGGATTGAAGTCGGTCGCGAGGGCGATCGGTACCCCTGCCTCGACCAGTCGTCGCGCCGGCGCATGATTGTGCTTCCCCAGAAAGAGCATCGTGGCGGGGAGCAGCGTCGCAACCGTGCCAGCACTCGCCAGCGCATCGATGCCGGCGTCGCTGACCGCGGCGAGATGATCGGCGGAGGTGGCACCGAGCGCTGCGGCCAGCTCGGCACCGCCCGCGGACGTGAGCTCGTCGGCGTGCAGCTTGACGCCGAGGCCGGCGTCTCTCGCCGCGGTGAGGATCTCACGCGCTTCGGCCACGGTGAACACCCCCGGCTCGCAGAAGACGTCGGCGAACCGGGCGAGTCGCTCGGCGACGACGACGGGGAGCATCTCGTGGATGAGTCGATCGACGTAGTCGCGGCGCCCGTCATCGCGCTCACGGAATTCGAGCGGAATCTCGTGGGCGCCAAGCCACGTGGGAACGAAGCGCATGGGAAGCGTCTCGGCGAGCCGCCGAATCACGCGAAGCATCTTGAGCTCGTCGTCGAGCGAGAGACCGTATCCCGACTTCACCTCGACCGTGGTGACGCCGGATGCCGCCAGACGGGCGAGTCGCGCCGCCGCGAGCGTGAACAACTCATCCTCGGTGCGCGAGCGCAGATCGCGAACGGAGGCGTGGATGCCGCCACCCCGCCGCGCGATCTCCAGGTACGGCACGCCGGTCGCGCGGAGCTCCTGCTCCTCGAACCGCGCACGCCCGAATACGGCGTGGGTGTGCGAGTCCACGAAGCCGGGCATGAGCACCCCGCGCTCGCAGTCGACGATCCTCGCGGCGGGATTCGCGGCGCGAAGATCGGACTCCTTCTCCACGGCGGCGATCGTGCCATCGCGCACGTGAACGCCGATGCCCTCGCGGATGCCGGCGTCCCCCATCTCGCCGCCTCGGCGCGCTCTCCCCGCGCCCGCACACGTCACCACCTGGCGCGCATTGACGAAGAGGAGGTGGTCGCTCACGTCAACGGCCGCGCGTGCCCCATCACGTCGCGGACGCGCGACAGCCGCAATGGCGCCTGCGCCTCGCCCCGGCAGGCGTAGAAGCACGCATTGCAGTCGATCGGCTCGTACCGCTCGAAGTCCCGCCAATGGAAGTCGGTCGGAAAATCCGGGCACCGTTTGACCCGCCCCGAGGGATCGAGATGGATCGTGCGCTCGCCGGAGCGACAGGGGTCCGTCAGCTCTCCGCGCGCATAGCGCGGCACCGCCTCGAGGTACGCGTCTGAGTTGGTGATGACGCCGCGCCGACGTTGCTTGTACTCGAGAACGCGCGCGATGGCGTCGCCCAGCTCTTGGTGCCGGGCGTCGCCGAGCAGATGCGCCTTGTTGCCGTTCTTCGCGTCGGTGTAGACGCTGAAGTTCACCCCGCAGCCCAGCGCCGCGGCGCGCTCGACGATCGGCAGCAGCTGATCGAGATTGTCGTCCTTGATCACCGTGTTGAAGCGGATGTTGTCGATGCCGCGCGCCCGCATGCCGTCGACGGCGCGGAAGATCCGCTCGGTGAGTCCGGGAATGCCGCGCGCCGTGTCGTGGCGGCCGTCGAGATAGTCGAGCGAGATGCTGAACTGATTGATCCCCGCGTCGCGCAACGTGACGGCGCGCTCCGCGGTGAGCATGCCGCCGTGGGTGATGAGCGTGACGTATTTGAGGCGAACCGCGCCATCGACCGCGGCAACGAGATCCTCGAGATCACGGCGAAGCAGTGGCTCTCCCCCGGTGAACGTCACCAGCATCGGATTGAAGAATCGGGCTGCGTCGGCGTACGAGCGGAGCTCGTCGTGTCTGGCCTCGGCTGGAGTCTTCCAGTAGTCGCAGAAGCCGCACCGCGCATTGCAGCGCAACGTGACCTCGAAATGCACGAGCACGGGGCGCCGGCGCACCGAGAGCCAGGCGTATTTGGCGAGGAAGAGGGGAACGTGATACGGCTTGAACCGCGCGGACAGCACGTCAGGGTTCCATGGGAATCACGATACCCGTTCGCCGTGCCGTCTCTCGGGCGGACTCGTAACCGGCGTCGGCGTGGCGCGCGACGCCGATCCCCGGATCGTTGGTCAGCACGCGCTCGAGACGCACGCGCATCTCGTCCGTGCCGTCGGCCACGATCACCTGACCGGCGTGAAGCGAGTTCCCGATGCCGACCCCGCCGCCGTGGTGAAACGAGACCCAGCTCGCGCCGCTCGCGACGTTGAGCAGCGCGTTGAGGATCGGCCAATCGCTCACCGCATCGGTGCCGTCGCGCATCGCCTCGGTCTCGCGAAACGGAGAAGCGACGCTGCCTGTGTCGAGGTGATCGCGGCCGATGGCGATCGGCGCGGAGACTTCTCCGCGCGCGACGAGATCGTTGAGCGCCACGCCGAACCGCGCGCGGGCGCCCTGCCCCAGCCAGCAGATACGGGCCGGCAGCCCCTGGAAGTGGATCCGCTCCCGTGCGAGGGTGATCCAGCGCCGCAGATGCAGGTCGTCCGGGAAGAGCTCGAGCACCAGGTCGTCGGTGCGACGGATGTCCGCCGCGTCACCGGAGAGGGCTACCCAACGGAAGGGCCCCTTTCCTTCGCAGAAC
Source organism: Gemmatimonadaceae bacterium (assembly GCA_035265545.1). GTDB lineage: Bacteria > Gemmatimonadota > Gemmatimonadetes > Gemmatimonadales > Gemmatimonadaceae > AG11. The sequence goes on from DATFOL010000334.1 coordinate 9,336, forward strand.
AGCGGACGGATGTACTCGGGGATGAATCCGGGGATCTCGAAGGCATCGGTGACCCCTGCGTCGAAGGCAACCGTCCGGATGTTGTTGCCGTAGTCGAAGGCGATCGCGCCGCGGCGCTGCAGGGCGAGCATCGCGCGTACGTGGCGGCTCGCCGTCGCGGTGCTCGCCGCCAGGTACGCGGATTCGTCACGGTCGCGCAGCGCCGCCGCTTCCTGCGGGGTGACGCTCTCCGGGACATAGCCGCGGAGCATGTCGTGCGCGCTGGTCTGATCGGTGAGGACGTCCACGTGAACCTCGCGACGCACCAGCTCCTCGAGGGCCGGCGCCGCGTTCAGGGTGACGGCCACCGACAGCGCACGTCCCTCGTCGCGAGCGGATTCGGCGAGCCGAATGCCTTCGTCGAGCGAGCCGGCTTTCACGTCGCAGTAGCCAGTCGCGATGCGCTTGTCGATGCGCGACTCGTCGACGTCGAAGGCGAGCATCGCCGCACCTTGCATCGTGGCCGCGAGCGGTTGAGCACCGCCCATCCCGCCGAGCCCCGCGGTGACCACGAGCCGTCCGGCCAGGCTGCCGCCGAAGTGGCGGCGCGCGACGGCTCCGAACGTCTCGTAGGTGCCCTGCACGATGCCCTGCGAGCCGATGTAGATCCACGAGCCCGCGGTCATCTGGCCGTACATCATCAGTCCGCGCCGCTCGAGCTCGCGGAAGTGGTCCCACGTGGCCCAGCGGCCGACGAGATTGGAGTTGGCGATCAGCACGCGCGGCGCCGCGCGGTGCGTGCGAAACACGGCGACCGGCTTCCCGCTCTGCACAAGCAGCGTCTCGTCGTCCCCGAGTGCGCGGAGCGCGTCGACGATCGCGTCGAACGCCTCCCAGCTCCGCGCGGCGCGTCCCGTACCGCCGTACACCACCAGCTCGTCCGGGCGTTCGGCAACGTCCGGGTCGAGGTTGTTCATCAGCATCCGGAGCGCTGCCTCCTGCTGCCATCCCTTGCAGGAGATTGCGGCGCCCCGAGGCGCGCGGACCGGTCGGGGACCAGCGAGGGTCGCGCTCACGACGGCAGACTCGCTGCCGAGGTGAAGTGACCCGCAGCGATCGCGGCGGCGAGGCGGGCGATGTCGCCTGAGAGCACACGGTCGGTGGTCAACGGCGCGACAAGCTCCCGGACGAGGGCGAGGCCGCGCGCCGCGCCGCGGCCGGCGCGCAGCGGCGCGCGATACTCGAGGCCCTGCGCCGCACACATCAACTCGATGGCGAGCACGGCACGCACGTTGTCCACGACGCGCCGCAGCTTCCAGGCGGCACCCATCGCCATCGGCACGACATCCTCCTTGTTCCCGTCGGTGGGGATGGTATCCACGCTGGCTGGATGCGAGAGCACCTTGCACTCGCTCGCGAGCGACGCGGCGCTCACTTGCGCCATCATGAAGCCGGAGCTCACTCCCGCGTCGCGCGTGAGGAAGGGAGGCAACCCCTGGTTGAGGTCGGGGTGCACCAACCGGTCGATACGCCGCTCGGCGATGGTCGCCAGATTGGTGAGCGCGATCGCGAGCACGTCGAGCGCCATCGCGACCGACTGACCATG
>DATFOL010000335.1:0-3708 GCA_035265545.1 Gemmatimonadaceae bacterium
GTCGCTCGCACCTCGCCCGCCGGCTTGCGCTGGACCCACTCGCCACCAGCGCGAAGCTCCCACGCCTGGCGGTTGTCCTCGAGGCAAGTCGCCAGCAGACTGCGCAGCCGTTCCTGGAGCTGGGGCGCTTCCACCGGCGCCACCGCCTCGACGCGGCGCTGGAAGTTGCGCGGCATCCAGTCCGCCGAGCCGATGTAGAACTCGTCCTGCCCGCCGTTGTGGAAATGCCAGATCCGCGAATGCTCCAGGAAGCGCCCGATGATGCTCAGCACCCGGATGCGATCGCTCATTCCGGCCAACCCCGGTCGCAAACAGCAGATACCGCGCACGATGAGGTCGATCTCGACTCCAGCCTGCGACGCACGATACAGTGCATCGATGACGTCTGGGTCCACGAGCGCGTTCATCTTCGCGACGATGCGTCCGGCCCGGCCCGCGCGCGCGTGCCGGCCCTCTCGGTCGATCAGCTCGATGAACCGCTCACGCATGTTCGCCGGTGCGACGAGCAATTTGCGGTAGAGGCGTTGGCGCGAGATGCCGGTGAGCGAGTTGAACAGGTCGCTCACGTCGGCGCCGATCGACGGGCTGCAGGTGAACAGGGCCACGTCGGTATAGAGGCGAGCCGTGCGCGTGTTGTAGTTGCCGCTGCCGATGTGCACGTAGCGCCGGATGCCGTCGGGCTCGCGGCGCACTACCATCGCCGTCTTGGTGTGGGTCTTCAGCACGGCGGAGCCGTACGCCACGTGCACACCGTAGTCCTCGAGCGTGCGCGCCCATGTGATGTTGTTCGCCTCGTCTCCGCGCGCCTTGAGCTCGATCAGCACGGCCACCTGCTTGCCACGCTCGGCGGCCTCGGTGAGTGCACGAACGATGGCCGTGTCGCCGGACGTTCGATACAGCGTGAGCTTGATCGCGAGGACGTGCTCGTCGGTCGCCGCGCTCTGGAGAAAACGCTCCACCGTCGCCGAGAACGAGTCGAACGGGTGGTGGACGAGGATGTCGCGCTCGCGAATGACGTCGAAGATCGACCGCTGCGGATCCCTCAGCTCGGGCGGTACGCTGCTCGAGAAGGATGGGTCGCGCAGCTCCGGGACATCGAGCTCGGCCAGCTCCATCAGGTCGGTGAGATCCAGAAGATGACCACCTTCCTCGATGTCGGCGCTGGCGAGCGACGTCGTGGCGGGCAGGTCGGCGTCGCGAAGCTCCTCGAGCAGCAGCGTGCGGAGGTGGGCCGGCATGTCGTCCTGGACTTCGAGCCGAATCACCTCGCCGAACCGCCGCTCGAACACCTGCTCTTCGATCGTCGCGAGCAGATCCTCCGGATCCTCGATGTTCGTGAACTCCAGATCGGAGTATCGCGTGACCCGGAAGGCGTACCATCCCACGATGTCCATCCCGGGGAACAGCGCTTCGAGGTTCTCGCCGATGACGTGCTCGAGCGGCACGTACTCGTGCCTGCGGCCGGGCACCTGCATCCATCGCGTGAGGCGCTTCGGCACCTTGACGCGCGCGAAGTGCACCGTGCCCATCACCGGGTCGCGCACCTCGACCGCGAGCGAGAGCGAGAGGTTGGACACGTACGGGAACGGATGTCCCGTATCAACCGCGAGAGGGGTGAGCACGGGAAAGATCTGGGACTCGAACTGCTCGTCGATCGCGCGTCGCTCCCCCGCCGTCAGCTCGCCCATGCCGACGATCCGGATTCCGTGGGGCGCCAGCTCGTCGAGCAGCGTGCCGAGGCAGCGACGCCGGTCTTCCAGCAGCTGCACAACACGCTCCCGAATCACCGCGAGCTGTTCGCCGGCGGTCAGCCCGTCCGGCGTATGGTGCGGAATCCCCGACGCGGCCTGCCGGCGCAGCCCGCCGACGCGAACCATGAAGTACTCGTCGAGGTTGCTGCTGAAGATCGAAAGGAACTTCACCCGCTCCAGCAACGGCACCCGCGGGTCGGTGGCTTCATGCAGCACGCGCGCGTTGAACGCGAGCCAGCTGAGCTCACGGTTCAGGTACGGCGACGCAGGCGATTCCAGGTCCGACATCGAGGCTCCAGAGTGGCGAACGTCCGCCACGAGAGTGTGCGGCGGACGTGGCTGATCCGATCTAGCTTCCGGACGTCCAGCGCGCGAGCCTGGTCACCGGGTCCGGTGCTCAGGGCACTCTTGACGGACGCTACTTGATGGAATCTATGCGGGTGAGCAGCGCGGTCCGCATCGCCTCCGGCAGTGGGGCGTAGTCCAGCGCCGCTTCCATCCCCTGCCCTTCCCCGAGTGCCCAGCGCAGGAAGTCCGTGAGCTTCTTTCCTTTTGCTGGGTTGGCCTGCCGGGAGTAGGCGAGGATCCAGGTGAACGACGAGATCGGATAGACGCCCGCTCCAGGCGCATTCACGATCGACACGCGGTAGTCCGTGGTCGGGCCCAGCTTTGCCGCTGCGCCCGCAGCCGCGGCCGTGACGGACTCGATGCTCGGCGCGACGAAGTCGCCGTTGGCGTTCCTGATCGAAGCCATCGAGAGCTTGTTCTGGGTGGCGTATGCGAGCTCCGTGTAGCCGATCGCCCCGGGAGCCTGCTTCACCTGTCCCGTCACCCCCTCGTTGCCCTTGGCGCCAAGCCCCACCGGCCATTGAAGCTCCTTGCCCTTGCCGGGCTTGGTCGCCCAGGCTGGGCTCACCGCGGCGAGGTAGTCGCTGAACACGTACGTCGTCCCCGATCCGTCGGAGCGGTGCACCACGAGGATGTCGGTCGCTGGAAGCTGTACGCCCGGATTGAGCGAGCCGATCCGCGCGTCGTTCCACTTGGTGATCTGCCCCTGGTAGATCGCCGCGACGACCTCACCGGTGAGCTTGAGACCCGTCTGGACCTGCGGGAGGTTGTAGATGATGACGACCGCCCCGAGCGCCGTGGGGATGTGCAGCACCGGCCCACCCTTCGCCTTCGCGAGCTCGGCGTCCGACATCGGGGCGTCGCTCGCGCCGAAATCGACCGTCTGCTCCGAGAGCTGGCGGATTCCACCGCCCGAGCCGATCGACTGGTAGTTGATCTTGACGCCCGACTTCGTGGCGTATGCGTCGAACCACTTGGAGTAGAGCGGCGCCGGGAACGTCGCGCCAGCGCCGGTGAGATCAGCCCCGGAGGTGGTGGCGGCCGGGGCGCCGGCCGCGCTGGTATCCGACGTCTTCGACGAGTCTCCGCACGCGGCCATCAGCGACAGCGCGGCGAGCACGAACATCGATCGATGCATGAGTTCCTCTGTAGGAGAATGCTTCAGAGGAAAGCTGCGACGGCCGGTCGATCGACCGGAGTGCCGGAATCGCATTGTGACGAGATCGCGACAATCGGCTCGAGCCGCGCGACACGGTCCGCGAGGCGTTTGGGGCGACGCGAACACCGGACGGCACGAATGCCGTCGGGAACGGCGCGTTATGGCGACGTCAGCGGATGCACCGCGTTCAGGATCCAGTAGGATAGCGCGGCCATCAGCCCCGAGGCGGGGATGGTGAGGATCCAGGCCCACACGATCCGTCCGGCAAGACCCCAACGCACCGCGGAGAGCCGGTTCGTCGCGCCGACACCGACGATCGCGCCGGTGATCGTGTGCGTCGTGCTCACGGGGATTCCCCAGTGCGTCGCGAGCTGGATGGCGATCGCGCCACCCGTCTCGGCGGCGAACCCACCGATGGGGCGCAGCTTCGTGATCCGCGAGCCCATCGTG
>DATFOL010000336.1:0-4225 GCA_035265545.1 Gemmatimonadaceae bacterium
GGCGGTGAAGCTGCTCGACTTCGGGATCGCGACGCTGCTCACCGCGGACGGCGAGCCCGGAACTACGAACGCGACCTCGTCTACGCCGGGAGGACCGCGAATCCTGACGCCGGGATACGCGAGCCCAGAGCAGGTCCGCGGGGAGCCGGCGGTCGCGGCGAGCGACGTGTACTCGCTCGGCGTGATCCTCTACGAGCTACTCACCGGCCGGCACCCGTACGCGCACCAGGGCACGTCGCGAAACGTCGCCGAGCGGAAGAGCCGCGAGGAGCCGCCCGCGCTCCCGTCGGATGCCGTGATGCGCGCGCCGAGCGGCGGCAAGGCGATCGACGGGGGTCAGGGTGCAGCGGCGAAGGACGACGCGGCGCGGCGACTGCGCGATCGCCTGTCGGGAGCTCTCGACGACATCATGCTCACCGCACTCCGCAAGGAGCCCGAGCGCCGGTACGCCTCTGCGGGTGCGCTCGCCGCGGACGTGCGACGACATCTGGATGCCCACGCTGTCGGTTCGGCCTCGCACGGATTGGCCACGCGCGCCCGCGCGTTCGTGCGGCGACATCCGGTGACGGCGACGGCGGTGGCACTCGGTGTTGCGGCCATGGCGATCGCCACGCCGCTCGTCGTGCGACAGCCGCCGAGCGCGGTCGTGTCGTCGTCGTCGCTCGCCATACTCCCGTTCACGCCGAGCGCCGGTGACACGCTGTTGCTGCGCCTGGGACGTGATCTGGTCTCGACGTTGAGCGTCACCCTCGACGGCGTGGGAGACATTCGCACCGTGGATGCGGCGGCCATCCTCGGCGAAGCGGCTGGCTCACGGCCGACAGCCACTCCGAGGGAGCAGTCGGCTCTCGCTCGCCGGCTCGGGGCGGGGATGGTGCTCAGGGGCAGCTTGGTGCGCGAGGGCTCGCGCGTGCGTGCGGATGGTGTGCTCGTGTCGGCCGAGGCTGGCGCTCCCATCGCACACATCTCGACGACGGCGCCGTCTGGGGATCTGACCGCGCTCTCGGACTCGATCGCCTGGTCGCTGCTCCGCGAACTCGCGAACAGCCGGGGAGTGCCCGCACTCGGTGCTGGCGCCGTGAGCACGCGCTCGATCCACGCGCTGCGCGAGTACCTCGAGGGGGAACGGCTCGCGGCCGAGAATCGCATGCGCGCGGCGACGGCGGCGTACGCGCGGGCCGTCGCCGCGGATTCCTCCTTCTGGCTCGCCCACTGGCGTTCGGACTGGGCTCGCGCGCTCATCACCGGCGCGCGAGACATCGCACCCCGCGGCCCGTACCACGACCACCTCGTCGAACTGCCCGAGCCCGACCGACTGCTGATCGAGGCGCGCGCGACGAGGGGATTGAACGACCGGCTCCATCGGCTCGAGGCGCTCGTCGGGCGCCATCCCGCGTACGTGCTCGGATGGTTCGAGCTCGGCGAGTTCCATGTGCAGCAGGGCCCGTTCGCCGGCGGCACCCTGGCGGCGGCCGAACGGCCCCTCCGACGCGCGGTCTCACTCAACGACGCGTTCGTGCCGGCATGGGACCGTCTCCTGTGGGTGGCGATCGCGGCGCGAGATACGATCGCGTCGGCGCGTGTGCTCGCCGCGCTCAAGCGACTGCGCTACGACTCCACCTCGATCGTGGACGACCGGCTCGACATCATGCAGGTATACCGGCACCTCGACCATCTGGTGCGCACGAACGGCGTCCCAGAGCCCACGCTCCTCGACAGCATCGCGCGGGCGCTCGGCACCGCGAACCGGCCGGGTGCCAACGGCATCCCCGACCGCTTTCAGGCAGGGCTCGCGCGCTTCGAGTATCCCGCCGCACGGAGCGATCTCGCGGCTCGCCAGGTGAGATCGGGCATCGTGGCGCCGTGGTTTCAGTGGCAGGTGATCGCGTACAGTTGGGCGACTCGCGGCGAGTGGGACTCCGCTCTCGTTTCCATGCAGCACGCGATGCAGGACAACCCCGTGACGCAGTCCGCGGTGACCGGCTACCGGCTGGCCGCGATCGGCGCGTGGCTGGGCGCCGTCGATCCGTCCGCCGTGTCGCCGTGGCGTGTGCGTGCAGTCGCCTCGGCCGACCGAATGCGTCCCGGGTTCCGAGCGGAGCTGGCCTGGGTCGACGGGCTCGTCGCGGCCACGCGCCGCGACGCGGGGGCGCTGGCCGCGGCGCGGTCCGCACTGCGGCTCACCGGAGCACCTGAGGTGGAGTTGCTGGACAGCTCGCTGGCCGCATTCAGCCACGATCTCGTCGGCGACCGACGGCGCGCGCTCGCGCTGCTGCTCGCACTCGAGCGCGGCCGCTATCGCATCGACGATGCCCACCCCTATCTCGCTGGCGTGCATCGGGTGACCGCGAGCCGCTGGCTTGCCGCATCGGGTGACGCAGCCGGAGCCGCGAGTCTGCTCACCTGGCACGAGGCCGTCGGGTCTCGCGCGCCGCAGGCGCTCCACGCGAATGCGCTCCTCGCGCCGTTCGCCTATCTGGAGCGCGCGCCGCTCCTCGCGACGCTCGGTCAGCGGGAAGCGGCGCGGGCGCACTACGAGCGCTTTCTCGCCCTCTATGATTCTCCGATACCGGCGCACCGTGGGCTCGTGGCGCGAGCCCGCGCCGCGCTCGGGAGAGACTCGCCCTAGGACGCCCGGGCGACCAGAATCCCCGTCGACCGACGAATCGCCGCGACGTACTCGTGGAGGGTGGACTTGCTCACCTCGACGGTGCCGCCGGAGAGAGGAGCGTGCAACACTCGCAACACGCCCTTCGGATCCCGGTACGCCATCGCCGTGTGGGTCACGTCCAGGCCGGGGATCGACGTCGCGAACGCGAGCACGTCGCCAGTCTGAATTCGATCGGACACCTGCGCGATCGCCGCCGTGGGCACCACTCGGCGCGCATGTCCGTCCAGTCCGCGCTCCATCGCGCCGATCGCCTCGAAGGTGCGGTAGTCGGCGAGCGCGACGTAGCTCTTGCGATGCTCGGTCATGAACCTCAGCGGGCGCTCGTCCTTGACGCCACCCAGCTCGACACCGAGATCGCGCACCAATCCGCGGCGCTCGCCGTCGGCGATCCATTCACTGAAGTAGTGCAGTCGGGTCGTGTAGTCGCCACGCGTCCCGCCGCGGTAGCGCATGCGCTCGATCTCGCGCGCGAAGCCCTGCCATGACGGAGTGTCACCGCGGCGCGCGAGACGCGCGAGCCCGAGCGACGACTCGACGAGTGTGACGCAGTCGAAGCGCGTGAGCGAGAGCGTCAACGGCTCCTGGCTCGACGCGCTCGCGCCGGCGCGCAGATACGCCTCGAGGGTGTTTGCCTCGTAGGGTGTGCCGAGCGCCAGCTCTCCGACGCGCGCAGCCGCTCGGCCGAGCGGCACCCTCGTGCTGGCCAGCCGCTCGCTGCGCAGCGCGGTGGTCCAGGCCGCCAGCCGTTGGCGCTCCGGATCGACGATGTCCACCGGCGTGCGGTTGCCCGCCGCGAGCTCCTCTCGCACGCCGAGTCGGGAGAAGGCGGCGAGCGGTGAAGCGAGCGCGATCGACATGGCGGCCTTGGCGACGTCGCCGAGCATGGCCCTGCGAGAGCGAGCTGAACTCATCGTGGCGCTCCGTGATGCGGAATTGGAATCTGCCCCCGTGCTCTACGGGGTTCCAGTAGCCGCTGCCGCTGCAGTCCCAGAAGGTCAGCCCCTGCATTCAAGCCCACCGTCATCGGTCCGTCCTACCATACGCTCGGGCTCACGAGAGCCGCGAACCTCTGCCAGGACCGACCAATGCCCTTCGCCGCCCGCCACCACACCGATCCGACCCCGCCGCTCGCGCCGCTCGCCGGTCTCGAGGTGCGCCGCGAGCAGTGCTCCGCCACGATGGCCGCGCTGCAAGGCCGCGCCGAGTCCGACATCCAGCGCCGCTTCGACGCCGGTCACCGTGCGTACGTCGCCTACCTGAACGGCGAAGCCGCCGCCTTCGGCTGGGTCGCCACTCGCTCGGCCGAGATCGGGGAGCTCGGCTCCACCTTCGCCATTCCGGCGGACGAGCGGTACCTCTGGAACTTCGTCACCCTCGCGCCCTTCCGCGGACTCGGCATCTACCCGCGCCTCGCCGATGCCATCGTGCGCCGCGAGTCGCGCGAGGCGCAGCGCTTCTGGATCGCCTACGCGCCCGAGAACCACGCATCGGGCTCCGGCATCCGGAAGGCGGGCTTCACCGACCTCGCCGAGCTGTCGTTCGACGCCGAAGGCC
>DATFOL010000337.1:0-3485 GCA_035265545.1 Gemmatimonadaceae bacterium
CACCATCACGCGCGACGCGCCGAGGTCGTCGTCGTCGAGGAAGTCGCGAACCGCGCTCGCGGTGGTCTCGAGCACGGAGTCGAGCTTCTCCCAGCCGTAGATCTCCTCGATCTTCGAGTAGCGCACGAAGCTGAAGTACAGAACGACGAGCTCGCCGCGCTCCTTGAACAGCTGCCGGGACCGCTCGATCGCTACCGGCAGCGTCGGCAGACCCGTGAGCGAATCGTGGAGCATGTGCTCGTACTCCGCACGATCGACGCGCTCGGCGATCGCTGCGCCCAGCGACGAGCCGCGCGCCACCGCCGACCAGACTCGCGCGGCGATCTCATTCGCGGAGCCGGGCAGTTGGAACCACTCTTCAGCGCGCAGCTCGACTGCCCGTCGTCGAGCTGCCTCGTCCACACAGCCGACCAGTACCGGGACGCCACGCGCGTGCGCGAGCTCGATGCTCGAGCGCAGGAGTGACGGGTCGCTCGTGGTGAGCAGCAACGCACGAACCCCTGATTCACCGAGGGCCGGCGCCAGCTCGGGCAGGGCGCGCGGCTCCGCGCGCCAGCCGTCCAGGAGAGCCACCGCATCGCGGACCGCAGCGACGTCGGTATCGGTGAGAAGGATCGACTCGCTCACGCGCCCTGCGTGGCGAGAACGTGGCTGACCTGCCTACGACGCAGCGCGCATCTGGGCGAGATTTCGCTGCACGGTCTTGGCGAGCGTCGGCAGATCAAAAGGTTTCTCCACGTAATCGTCCGCACCGAGCTGAAGCGCCTCGCGCTTGTCGTCCCACGCATCGAGTGCCGTGACCATGATGATGCGAACCGACTTCCCGAGCACGGGATGCTGCTTCATCATCCGGCAGACTTCCCAGCCATCCCGGCCCGGCATCATCACGTCGAGCAGGACGACCGCCGGACGAACGGTCTCGTACACCGCCAGCGCTTCGTCCCCATCGTGCGCGACGGTGATCGGGTACCCGCGGATCTCGAGGTACTGCCGGATGATCTCCGCGTTGTCATGATTGTCGTCGACCACCAGGATCGGCGGTAGTACCGCATCACCAGTGTGCACCGGATACGCTCCCGCGTCTACTGCTTGCCTGCCCAGATCGAAGCTCTCCACGCCCGTAGAGGCAAGTCGGGTACCAACTCTCGGCGGGACCGGCAGTTAGGGTTGGGAGCCGCCAAACGGATGTTCGTCCAGACCGAGCTGGGCCAGATGAGAAAGGGCGCCCTGGGGCGCCCCTTCGGTTCTTTCGGAGACTGGCTCAGATCCTCGACGCGTGTTCCGTCACCACCCGGACCTGGTCGTCGACGACCTGCAGAAAGCCGCCCTGGACCCGGAAGCGCTGACCGCCGCCTGCCCCGAGCCGGAGCTCGCCCGTCCCCAGCAGAGTCATCATCGGCGCGTGGCCGGTGAGGATACCCACCTCCCCGTCGAACGCGGGGGCGACGACCGAATCGGCGGTACCCTCGAACAGTACTGCCTCCGGTGATATGACCGAGACGTTTAGCACGATCAGCCCTGCAGCTTCTTGGCGTTCTCGACCACGTCGTCGATTCCACCCGCCATGAAGAATGCCTGCTCGGGAAGGTGATCGAACTCGCCCGCGACGAGCCGCTCGAAGCTGGAGATCGTCTCCTCGAGCTTCACGTACTTGCCCGGGATGCCGGTGAACTGCTCGGCCACCGAGAACGGCTGCGACATGAACCGCTGAAGACGACGCGCGCGACCGACGATCTTCTTGTCGTCTTCCGAGAGCTCGTCCATCCCGAGGATGGCGATGATGTCCTGGAGCTCCTTGTACCGCTGCAGGATCTTCTGCACGTCGGTCGCCGCCTTGTAGTGACGGGCGCCGAGGAACTGTGGATCGAGAATGCGGCTGCTCGACGCAAGTGGATCGACTGCGGGATAGATGCCGAGCTCCGTGATCGCGCGCGAGAGCACGACCGTCGCGTCGAGGTGCGCGAACGCCGTAGCCGGCGCCGGATCGGTGATGTCGTCGGCGGGAACATAGATCGCCTGCACCGAGGTGATCGATCCGTTGCGCGTGGAGGTGATGCGCTCCTGAAGGTCGCCCATTTCCGTCGCGAGCGTCGGCTGGTACCCCACCGCGCTCGGCATGCGCCCGAGCAGCGCCGATACCTCCGAGCCCGCCTGGGTGAAGCGGAAGATGTTGTCGATGAACACGAGCACGTCCGCGTTCTCCTGATCGCGGAAGTACTCGGCGACCGTCAGGCCGGAAAGGCCGACGCGGAGCCGCGCACCCGGCGGCTCGTTCATCTGCCCGTAGATCAGCGCGCAGGAGTTGATGACGCCGCTCTCCTGCATCTCGAGGTAGAGGTCGTTCCCTTCGCGCGTGCGCTCGCCCACGCCGCAGAACACCGACTTTCCACCGTGTCCCTTCGCGACGTTGTTGATGAGCTCCATGATCACGACGGTCTTGCCGACGCCGGCGCCGCCGAAGAGCCCGATCTTTCCACCCTTCACGAACGGGGCGATCAGGTCGATGACCTTGATGCCCGTCTCGAACACCTCCGTCTTCGGCTCGAGGTTCACGAAGTCGGGGCGCTTGCGGTGGATCGGCCAGCGGGGCGCGTCCTTCGGGATCGGCGCGCCGTTGTCCACCGGCTCGCCGAGCACGTTGAGGATGCGGCCGAGCGCGGTGGCGCCGACCGGCACCGAGATCGGCCCGCCGGTGTCGACGACGTCCATCCCGCGCACGACGGCATCGGTCGAGCTCATCGCGACCGCGCGCACCTGGTTGCGCCCGATGTGCTGCTGCACCTCGACCGTCACGTGGATGTTCTGGCCCGAGTCCGTCGTGGCGTTGATCTCGAGTGCGTTGTAGAGCTCGGGCAGGTGCCCGGACTCGAACTCGACGTCGAGCACCGGCCCGATGACCTGGACGACCTTGCCGATCTGCTGCGAAGCAATCGCTGTAGCCATGGATTAGCCCTGGAGAGCCGCAGCGCCGCCGACGATCTCGGCGATCTCCTGCGTGATCTGCGCCTGTCTGGCGCGGTTATAGGTACGACGGAGGACGTTGAGGATGTCCCCGGCGTTGTCGGTCGCGTTCTTCATCGCGGTACGGCGGGCCGATTGCTCGCCCGCCACCGTCTCCACGAGCGCGCGATACACCGAGTTGCGCACGTAGGAGGGGAGTAGCTCCGTGAGGATCGCCTCGGCGTTCGGGAACAGCAGATAGTCGCGCTGCCTCCCCGCGTCGCGGGCATCGGTACCCGTCTTTCGCTCCGGCGGCGTCACTGGCAGCACGCGATCCGTCGTCGGCGGCGTGCTGAGCACCGAGTTGAACTTGCTGTACGTCACGTACACGCCGTCCAATTGGCCACCGATGTAATCGCGCATCAGCTGGTCCACGATCTCGCTCGCGTTTTCCGCCGTCGGACGATCGGTGATGTCCACACGCTGCGAGGCGAGCGTCCGGCCGACATACTTGAAGTAGCCGAGGCCCTTCTTGCCGATCACGT
>DATFOL010000338.1:0-4622 GCA_035265545.1 Gemmatimonadaceae bacterium
CCCGCTCGGCGGGCCAGGCATCCTGCGCAAGTGGGAACGCCGGTTCGCGCTGAGCGCCGAGTACCTGGTGAAGGCGGCGTACGCGTCGCTGATCGGCGCGGGCACCGCGGCTGGCTACAGTCCCGACGAGCTGACGCGGTATGTCGTCGCCGTCGGGTGGAGCGAACCGCTCGACGCCTCGATCGGCGGGAATGCCCACTTCGCAAAGGTGCGCGATCTCGATCGCGGGTACGCGCTGCTGTCGGTGCCACGGTACGACCCGTTCCGCGACGCGCTGCTCGCGCTGTCCGATCACGCGGAGTGCGTGCGAATCGCAGAGATCTCGGGGTCGGAAGTCGTGACGGTGGCCGGCACCGCACCGACGGCGTGGCGCACACCGCCGCGAACGTCGGTAGTGGTGGCGTACCGGATGCCGGACGATCCATCGCGAACGCGGATGCTGCTGCGAGTGCAGGCGCGCGACCTGCTGGAGGTGCTCCGGAGTCTGCGGTCGGGGAAAGCGTTCCAGGTCGAGCACATCTATGACTACTGAGCGGCGCTGCGCGCGCTGGTGACTCGGTGACTGGGTGAGTCGGTGACTCGGTCGGTGACTCGGTGACTCGGCAACGGCACCCGGACAGAGGAGTTTCTTCACTCTAGGGGCGACGCTCCGACCTAGGGGCGACGGTCCGACGGAAATTTTTGCCTGTCGGTCGGGCGCCCCTGATTCAGGAGCACGCACTCCTTCTTGCCGGCCACCACGCTGTCGGGCGATTCGCAGATGCGATAAGCTGTCGCCGAATCCCACGCGAGGGCGCGATGGGCGCGCGAGGATTCGGCCTGCGGAGTCGCGCTGTGGCATCCGGCGGCGACGAGCATGATCGAGAGCAGCGATACGCGCATGTGCATTTGGGCGCGAGGAGTCGAACACCGACTCTCTGATATGCGTCGCCGGCGACCTCGCGTGCAAGCGGCCCGATACGCAGCCTCTGTCTGGCGGGGTCATCTCGCAGGGGATAAGGTCTAGCATGCACCTACTCCAGGCTGGCATGTGCCTGTTCGGGCTCGGGATGCTCGTCCGGCTTCCGGCGTCGGGCGAGCCGGCCGGCGTCGTCCCACCAGTCGAGTGCGACTCGCTCGTACGGACGCAGGCCTCGGACCCGTTGCGCTACCGCCAGCGTGGCGACCGGTGCGAGGGCGTGTACGGGGAGAACGTCTCGGGAAGCTCCCAACTGCGCGTCGTGTCGCTCGTCGAGAGCTTCGAGACGTTCGACGACACCTCGTCGCTTCCATTGCGCATCGATTGGACACCGCCGGGCGGAGCGGCGGTCCTGCTGCGCGCCTCGGCGATTCGCACGGGCCTGTACTACCGAATGGAGACCACCCGTCCGATCGCCGAGACCCATTATGCGTGGCCATCCGACGTGCGACGCCCGCTGCGGATCGGCCGCGCCGACATCGGCCTCACGGGCTCCACGACGGTGACGCGCGGGGGATCGCCACAGGACGTGTTTATCCCTCTTCGAGTCAGCCAGCGTCGTCCGCCCGTGCGCTCCTCGAGCTATCGGCTGACGGTGATGCCGAGCGTCGGACTCAGCGAGGTGTACGTCACCGTCGCCTCCGCCGGCCCCGATGGCAGGCCGGCGCGCTACCTGCAGCGCGACGAGAAGCTCGGCTATGGCTTTTATCCGGCGGAGCGTCCCATCGAGGTTCGGCTCCCGACGCTCACCGAGCGTGGTGTGTACTTCGTGGGCATCTCCGCGACGCGCGAAGGAGGCGGCGGCGCCACCCGGAACATCCTCCTCTATCACTCGGGCACCGCACCCGTGAGTCCGCCGTGAGCGGCGCAGCCGCGGTCCGCCCTTCCACGGCGCCTGCCGCGACGACGATCAATCGATGGATTCCCGCCGCGGTGTTCGTCACGACGCTGGTCGTGGCGAGCGTGCTGCTGTTCATCCGCGTCTCGACGACGACGATCGAGCTGACGGGCACCTTCACCGGGCTGGGGTTCGTCTCGGCGCAACCGCAGCCCCTCGGTCGTCCGGTCCGCCTCACCGCGCTCGGCGCCGCCGGCGTGAAGGACGCACGATTCCCGGAGGAAGTGGCGAGCGAAGGCAGCGCGACGGCGTTGCGCGTCGCCGTGGAGGCGACGGCCGACACGAAGGAGCCAGGCAGCATCGTCGTCGACCGGATCGTCGTACCGGAGGGCACGCGTGTGTGGCTCGCGCGCACCGACGTGCCGCGGCAGTACCGGCTCTCGCTGCACCCTCCGGCGACCGCGGCGATCGAGGTGCACGCCGACGTGACCGGCGCCGCGACGTTCGCGCCGGCAGGCGCGCGGCCCACCACGGCGACGTTGGGCGCGCCACGCGGCGTGGACTTCACGTCGTCCGGCGGCACGCTCGATCTCGATCTCACGCTTGCACCCGGAGCTCCAACGCCACGGTGGGAGCAGCTCGTGGTGCGCGATCTCCGGGTGCACCGCGTGGACGATCAGCAGGCCCCGCAGCCGCTCGCGCGGCCGGTGTCGACGATCCAGTCGGGCTCCGTCTACTTCGAGGCACTCGGTGGCGCCGAGCGCAAGCTGCGGACGGGAGAGCTGCTGCGGTTCGGTTCGGCCAGCGGCACGATCCTCACGCTCGACCTGCGCGATGAGGGGATCGCATCGACGTTCCAGGGCGACGTGCAGGAGATGCGCTCGGGAGCGGGCGACGCGCCGCGATCGCTGATGCCCACGCTGCTCGAGTGGCTACGGAAGCGGCAGGGGCTGTCGTTGTTGTGGGGCACGGCGCTGTACCTCTCGGGGATCGCCCTGACGCTGAGGAAGTGGTGGAGGAAGCCGGAGTGAGTGCCTCGATCGCGCGATGGGTGCGCGCCGTCGTCCTGACCTTCGGCGTGGCGCTGACCGGCTCCATTCGGCTCGTCGCACAGGAGACGCCGGCGCCGACGTCGAAGGAGACGGAGCAGATCGTCGTGATGATCCGGTGCACGATCGACGGCGAGGAGAGCATCGGCGCGGGCATCCTGTTCGGCTCGGCCAACGACCGGCTCTACGTCGTCACGGCCAATCACGTCGTGCGTCGCGGTGCGACCTCCGCCACGGACATCCGTGTCGAGCTGCGGTCGCTGCCCGGCGAGCCGGTGCCGGCCACGCTGACCACCCGCTTCGACGCACCGCTGGACGTCGCAGTGTTGAGCATCGCCGGTGTGAGCGCGAAGGGCATCTCCGCGGCGCGGCTGCCCTTCGACCGGCTCGGCGATCCGACGAAGCTGTCGCGAGGCGACGGCGTGTACGTGCTCGGGCAGCCGCAGGGCCGCCCGTGGGGCACGAACGTCGCCCCGATCCCGGTCGCGTCGGTGAGCGACAGCGTCCTCGTGTTCGAGACATCGCAGGTGGTACCTGGCCATTCCGGCGGCGCCTTGCTGGACGCGCGCGGAGAGATCGTCGGTCTCGTGTTGAACGTGCAGCCTCCCGACGCGAGGGCACGCAATGTCGTGCAGGTCGCCGAGCTGCTGCGCGGGTGGGGATTCCCCGTGGCGTTGCGCGGGCGCTTCGCGCTGGCCGAGCCGGAGCTGGTGAGCGCGGGCACCGGGTTCACCTGTGCCCTGCGCCGCGACGGCGCGGCGTTCTGCTGGGGGAGCAACGATCACGGTGAGCTGGGGAGCGGCACACGCGGCGCGAGCACTGCGCCGATCGCCGTCTCCACACCGCTGCGGTTCGCCAGCGTGAGCGCGGGATCGACGTTCACGTGCGCACTCACCACGGACGGCGTGCCGTACTGCTGGGGCAACGCGGCGCTCGACGACGGGGGACCGGGTCCCGTGCGCGGCGACCCGATCGAGCGGCGCGTGGCGGCGCGCGTCGACGGAGAGCTCACCTTCGCGTCACTCAGCGCGGGAGGCGCGCACGCCTGCGGCGTCACGACGGCGGGAGTGGCATACTGCTGGGGCGACAACGAGCAGGGTCAGCTCGGCGATCGCACCACCACGCCGAGCGAGACACCGGTGCGCGTTGCGGCCGACGCACGATTCCGCGTGGTCAGCGCGGGCTTCCACCACTCCTGTGCCCTCACCACGGATGGGCGCGCATACTGCTGGGGCGCGAAGGGTGACGGCGAGGTGCTCGGCACGGGAGCCGGTACGAAGCACGAGCGGCCCGTCCAGGTCGGCGGTGCGCTGCGCTTCGCATCGCTGAGCGCGGGGATCTACTACACGTGCGCGGTGACCACCGCGGCCGCCGGCTACTGCTGGGGCAACAACGAGCACGGGCAGCTCGGCGACGGGACGACGAAGTCTGCCGCCACGCCACGAGCAGTCGCTGGTGGTCATCGCTTCCGGTACATCGCCGCGCAGCGCGCTTCGGGCCGCGCGGTCACCTGCGGCCTCACGACGGATGCGAAGGCCCTCTGCTGGGGCTGGGAGTCCGAGGCACTCGGCCGCCATGATACCCGCGACAGCTACTCGCCCGCACCGGTCGTCGGCTCGCTGACCTTCCGGAGCCTCAGCGTGGGCTTCTCGCACACCTGCGGCGTCACCACGAATGGCGCCGTCTACTGCTGGGGTGACAACAGGTACGGCCAGCTCGGCGACGGCGCGACCGCGACCCATCTCACGCCGGGGCTGGTACCGATCCCGCCCTGACG
>DATFOL010000339.1:0-2171 GCA_035265545.1 Gemmatimonadaceae bacterium
CACTCGGACTACGACGACGCCATCCTGTCGCACGTGTCCGAGCTCGCGCGCCTGTGCAGCTCCTCGGTGGTCCTCATCCACGTCGCCGACGGATGGGCGGCGCGCAACCAGCAGGGCCTCGTGCTGCGCGAGAGCTCCGAGATGCGCGACGATCGCGACTACATCGAAGCTCGGCGCGACGAGCTCGAGGCAGCGGGCATCTCCGCCGAGTGCGTTCTCGCTGGTGGAGACCCCGGCACCGAGATCGCCGCAGCGGCCGAGCGAGAGGGATGCGATTTGGTCGCCATGAGCACGCACGGCCACAAGGGGGTGCAGGACCTGCTGCGCGGCAGCGTGGCGAACGAGGTCCGGCATCGTACCACGGTGCCCGTGCTGATGGTCCGTGGCGCCCCTCGCCGACTGAAGCCGGCGTGATGACGAGCCCCACGCAGCAGCCACTCAGCGGGCCTGTCGAAGACTACCTCAAGGCCATCTACGATCTGGAGCGCGGCGAGCAGCCGGCCGCTACCAACGACATAGCGGAGCGGCTCGCGATCTCTCCGGCCTCCGTGAGCGGCATGGTACGACGACTCGCCGATCAGGGGCTCATCACCCACGAGCCTTATCGCGGGGTGCGCCTCACCGAGGGCGGTCGCCGCGCGGCGCTCCGCACCCTGCGTCGCCACCGCATTCTCGAATGCTACCTCACCGAGGTGCTCGGCTATCCGTGGGATCGCGTGCACGACGAGGCCGAACGGCTCGAGCACGCCGCTTCGGAAGAGCTCATCGAGCGCATGGCCGATGCGCTGGGCAATCCGGCGCACGATCCGCACGGCGCCCCGATCCCGTCGCGAGAAGGAGTGGTCGAGGCGTCCGCGAGCCGCACCCTCGGGGACGCCGCGGCCGGTGAGCGCGTCCGCGTCCGCCAGGTCATGGACGACGACGCCGAGCGGCTGCGGTATCTGGCCGAGCTCGGCATCCGGCCTGGCGCGATCATTCGCATCCTCGATCGTGCTCCCTTCGACGGCCCGATGACTCTCTGGGTGGGTGAGTCGGGGGGAGGTGCAACCCGCGCGATCGGTACCGCGCTGGCGGCGCAGGTCTTCGTCGAGCCGCTCGGCGCGGAGTGAGATCGGCGGAATCGCCGGAACGCGAATTGCCGACGTCGTCCACACATCCCGAGTGGCTTCCCGGAGGAGTGTGTGACTGCCCGACCGAATGTTGTGATCGACCCGGACACGGGGATCCCCGACCTGATCCGCCGACTCACCGACGACTCCAAGCGTCTGGTCACGGACGAGGTCCAACTGGCCAAGCTCGAAGCGAAGGACAGCCTCCACCGTGCCAGTCGCGGCGCACTGTGGCTCGGCCTCGCTTTCGGCGTCTCGATCATCATGCTGGTGGCGCTGACGGTGTTCATCGCCACGCTGATCGGCCGCATCGCCAACGATCACATGTGGATCGGCGCGCTGGTCACCGGCGTCATCGAGCTGGCCCTCGGCTTCTGGCTGCTCAAGAAGGGCCTGTCGACTTACACGAAGCCATCGTACACGCTCGAGGAGACGCGGAGCTCGCTCGCCGACACTAAGCACTGGGCGGCCACGGCGAAGCGCGCCTGACCCGCGCCGCGGGGAACGGGTGCTTGCTCGGGCCCGTTCACCCCGCGTCACCGTGAGCATTCGTACAGCACTCCTCCTGATTGTCGTCGCGCTGCGCGCCACCGACGCGCAACCGCCGACGTCCTCGATCGCGCCGCGCTCGCTCGCGCCACGCGTCGCGCGATCCATCGCCATCGACAGCCGGCTCGCCGCGGACGCGAAGCTTCGCGTCGGCGATCGCGTCGTGGTCTCCTCCGAGCCCGGTTCGCCGGGCGATACCGTCGTCATCGCCGGCATCGTCCAACGGACCGCCGACCCCGCGGAGGTCGCGCGCGCCGAGTATCGCGTCCGCCTGCACCTCGATCATCTCCAGGCACTGCTCGGCTATGGCGATCGCGTCGATCGCTTCGCGGTTCGCACCCGCGACGCGCGCTCGGCCCGTGAAGCGGTCGCCCGGATCGACGCCGCGGCGTACGGCTTCCGCGCCCACCGCTCGGCGGACGTCGCCGTCGAGACGTCGACGACCTTTGCCGTCGTCTCGCGCTTCCACCGTGCCATCGGGGTGATCACGATCGTCGCCAGCGCGATCTTCCT
>DATFOL010000340.1:0-6953 GCA_035265545.1 Gemmatimonadaceae bacterium
CCGCGAAGCGGCGTGTAGAGCGACGAGACGTCCGACGCAGCGAGCAGCTCCGCCGCTGGCCGCTCCAGGAAGTCGTCACCCGCATCCACGTGAGCGCCGAGCAGCGACACGACCTCCGCCCGCAGCGCATCGTCGTCGCCACAGGCGGCGGCGACGATCGCGTCGCGCCGATCGGGGTCGCAGGCGAGTGCGGCCTGGAGGATGGCGTCCACCGCACGCCACCGCTCCGGAGTCATCGGCGGTGGGGAGCCGGCCTGCGGCGCGCCGCGCGCCGGCGTCGTCATGGCTCGAGCTCGCGGCGGAGCCACATGCGTGCGACGGCCCACTCGCGGCCGACCGTCGCCTGCGAGATGCCGAGCGCCGCGGCGGCCTCGGGAATGCTCAGCCCCGCGAAGTAGCGCAGCTCCACGAGCCGCGCCTTTCGCGGATCCATCGTCGCGAGGCGGGCGAGGGCGTCGTCCAGCGCGAGCACGTCCACTTCGTCGGATGCCGCCGCCGCATTCGTCGCGTCGCCGAGGGTGACCAGCGTGCCGCCGCCGCCGCGCTTGAGCGCTCGGCGCGTGCGCGCGTGGTCCACGAGCACACGTCGCATCATCTGCGCGGCGACGGCGAGGAACTGGCTGCGGCTCTCCCACCGCGAGTCGTGCTGGCCATCGAGGCGCAGCCAGGCCTCGTGCACCAGCGCGGTGGTCTGAAGCGTGTGACCCACGCGCTCGCGGCGCAGGGCACGCTTGGCCTGTCGGCGAAGCTCCTCGTAGACGAGGGGCACGAGCTCCTCGGAGGCGTGCAGGTCGCCCAGGCCCCACGCCCGCAGCAGCGCGGTCACGTCGGAGTTCGCGTGGTCATCGGCGGCGGAGGCCGCGAGGGGACGTCGCGCGGCTTCAGCGGGCTGCGGGGTGCTCGGCATGGTGACTGGAAGCTGTGGGAAAACCGGTCTTCTCGGTAGGACACCACGAGCCGTGAGTGGGTTTCGCCTCGTTTTGCGCGCTTAGGAATAGGGCGCCGAATGCGCCGTTCCCCACTCCTCGAGGACACCATGTCTACGCCACGTACCCGTTCCCTCGTTTCACTCGTCGTCGCCCTGACCTTCGCCCTCCCGCTCGCCGGCTGCGTCG
The DNA here is from genome assembly GCA_035265545.1 of Gemmatimonadaceae bacterium. Lineage (GTDB taxonomy): Bacteria > Gemmatimonadota > Gemmatimonadetes > Gemmatimonadales > Gemmatimonadaceae > AG11. The sequence goes on from DATFOL010000340.1 coordinate 1,116, forward strand.
CCACACCATCGCGCCTCGCGCCGGAGGGGATCGCGGCCAGCGACGGCGCTCAGCTCGCCTTCCGGTTCGACAACGAGGCGCGCGAGAACGTGCACGTCTATCTGGTCGGCGAGAAGCGCGAGTGGCTGCTCGGCCGCGTGGCGCCCGGCGCGCGGGCGACGTTGCGGATCCCCGACGAGGCACTGGCCGAGAACGCGGGGTTCATGCGCATTGCAGTGTTGGCGGGGCAGCGTGCGACGCTGCGAGCGGCGGCCGAGAGCCGCGCGGCAGTCTCGATCGAGCAGCCGACCGCGGCGATCGTCTCGCAGCGGTGGACGTTCTCGAAGACGCTGGAGAGGGGGCAGCTCACGCCGCTGGGACTCGGGCGGCGAGAGGTGGGGCACGAGTGAGGTCCGGCCCTCCAGGGCACGCGCGGTGCCCTTGATACCATCCGACGGGGCGACGAGTGGAGCGTCGCCCAGTCCTGCATCTGACTGCGCTGGCGACCGAGGGACCGACCCGTATCTTGCCTGAGCAGGTCCTCTCCGGCTCCGGCCTCATGTCAGACCCGTTCCGCGACAGGCTCCAGGCCTCGCTCGGTTCAGCGTGGCCACCGCGCTGGAGCATGCGCGCACGACGCGCCGTGAGGAAGGAGCGGCAACGCGGCTCTCCGAGCAACTGTTCGCGGCGTTGCGGACGACGCAGAGTAGGGGCACGGGGTGTCATCATACCGGCCGATCCGGCAGCAGGGCGCGAGTGATGTCCCAGCCGCCAACGGATCACGAGTCAGGCCTCTAATTCATCAGAGAGACGCGGCGACTTACCGTTGCTCCGGAACGGTGGCAGGTTCGCACTCCTTCACGCTGAGGATCCAATGGACGAGCACTCTCCGTACGACGAGACCCGCCGGCGTCTGCTGGGCGCGATGGTGGCAGCTCCCTTCCTGCTCTCCGGATCGCAGCTGCTGCGGCTCGGCTTCGGAGCGACGGTCCAGGAGGGCACGGCGCTGAGCCCCACTCCACAGTGCGGGGACGACGACGACCCGACGCCGGCGCAGACCGAGGGACCGTTCTTCACGCCGCGGTCGCCGGCGCGAACGTCGCTACTCGAGACCGGACTGAAAGGCACCAAGCTGACGGTCACGGGGATGGTCGTCACTCGCAACTGTCGTCCACTGAGCGGAGCGCTGGTGGACTTCTGGCAGGCGGACGACGCGGGCGAGTACGACAACAAGGGCTACCGGCTGCGCGGACATCAGTTCACCGATGCGCAGGGACGCTACCGCCTCGACAGCATCGTCCCCGGGCTCTATCCAGGACGCACGCGTCACATCCATGTGAAGGTGCAGGCACCCGGCAAGCCGATCCTGACGACGCAGCTCTACTTCCCCGGGGAGCCGAGGAATGCGCGCGACGGCATCTTCCACTCGGCGCTCGTGATGAAGATGGCGGCGGAGAAGGACCGGCGCGCGGGGCTGTTCAACTTCGTGCTGGATCTCGCCTGAGGCGTATGCCGGCGCCGCGTCTAGGCGCCGGTCGTCACTTCCTCGTACGCGACGGTGAGCGGGTCGCGCGCGCTCGCCTGCCCGAACGGCCCGAACGACTCGAAGCCGGCGAGTGGATCGCGGATCGCGAGGACCTCGTCGCGTGAGCGGCCCGCCTGCACATGCCGCTCGGCGAACGCGACGACGGCGGTGAGGTAGTCGCGAAACTTCAGCAGATCAGCGGAGCTGCCGGTGACGGGCAACCCCGTGTTCGCGTGGCCGAAGATATAGATGGTATCACGCGCGTGGGCGTTCACCACCTGACCGATAAGCCGCGACCAGTTCCGCATCGATGCGCCGGCCGCGCGATCCACCACGGGGTGGCGCTGGTTGAACATGAGATCGCCCATGTGGACCACGTTCGCGCGCTCGAAGGTGATCACCGCATCGCCGCTGGTGTGTCCGCGTCCGTGATGGCGCGCAACGATGCGCTCGTCGCCGACGTCGGCCGACCACGTATGGGTGAAGGTCGTGTCCGGGTAGAGCGGCTCGGGTGCGGGCTGTTGCTGCGGCTGTTGCGGTTGCTGTGCAGGCGGCTGCTGCGGCTGCTGCGGCTGCTGCGGCGCCACCGGTCCGCGCCGCATGTGCTGATCCGCCATGCCGTGGGCGACGACACGGCGCGCGACGCCGCGGAACACGCCGTTGCCGCCCGTGTGGTCGCCGTGATGATGGGTGTTGAGCAACACCGTCACGCCGCGGTTGTTCGAGCGCGACTGCAGGCCTTCGAGCAGAGTGCGCGCTTCGGGGGGAAACTGGGTGTCGACCACAGCGACGCCGCCGCGGTTCACCAGCCAGCCCACGGTGCCCCCGCGCATGGTGAAGGTGCCTACGTTGCGGCGAACCGGCGTGAACACCGGTTGCGCGGCCTGCTGCTGCGCGGCCTGCCTGGCGAACGCGGAGAGCGGGCGCCCGACGGCGGCGGCCGCTACCGCGGCGGCGGAGGTGGCGAGGAAGTCGCGGCGGGAATGGGGCATCGATGTCTCCGGTCTCGGTCGTCTGGTTCGTCGAGAGTCACCACGCGCGCAGCGCCCCGGCGTCGCCCGAGCGTGTGCGAGGTTCTGTCGACGCTATCGATCGCGTGTGCTTCCCGTAATGCACCGTTGTCAGGGCAGCCGTTGGGGCCGCACGTGGGACTCGATCGACGACCTCGCTAACGCCGATCAGCCTCGCTGCCGCGCGGCGATCCAGTGGTCGATCTTCGCGTCGAGCACGCCCAGCGGCAGCGCGCCAGCCTCGAGCGTGCCCGGGAAAGTCCTGGTTCCGCCGCTCGTCCTCGAGGCTGCGGAGGAACACGTCGTAGGTGATCTGGTGCGCTTCGTCGAGCGCGGTGCGGTCGACGGTTCCGCAGTCGCCCCTCGTATTTGGCGACGGCATCACGCAAGCCGCGGCGGACCGAGCCGCTGGTTCGCATCGACCTCCGCGACCGCGGCCCCCGACGCTCCGCTGAACTTGGCGTCCGACCAGTGCGCCGCGCAGCCAGCCGACAGCAGACACGCGGCGGCGAGCATCGTGCGCTTCACTCGGGGCGCTCCTCGAAGCGAGTCATGCGTTGACACGCGGACGCGAGTCATGCGAACGGGCGTGGCACGCCTCGTCAAGGCGTCGCCGTGCGCTTCCCGTAGCCGGCCATCGGAGTACCGTCCGGCGACAGCTTGCCCACCGTCCACAAGAGTCCACGCGTGACGAGATCGAGGTACACCGAATCGGACATCGTTCGGTTGGTGTGACCCATGGTGGTGACGAAGACCTTGGCCTTGCCGTAGGCGTTCGTCCACACGATCGGATGGTGCTTCTCGCCTTCGATGCTCCACGCCTGCACCAGCGGGGTGGCCGTCGGCCACGTCTTGTCGATGTTGTACAACTCGTCGCTGCCGGGGCCCCACTCCTTCGGCAGGTCCTTCACGATCGGATTGTCGGCGACGAGGCGCTCGAGCCGGGGGAACTCCCGCTGTTTGTCATGGCGCATGCTGGCCGCGCCCATGAGCTCCTTCCACGCCTCGGTAGTGGAACGGCGATAGCTGTGCGTCGCGCCGTGCAGAATGACCGCGGCGACGCCCTTGTCGCGATGGGCGTGCGCGATGCGCTCGATCCACTGCGGATCGACGACGTAGGAGAACGACATGTTGTAGACCACCACGTCGAACGAGTCGGCCCACGCCGTAGTCTGGTGGCGCGGGATCAACATCTTCGTCGAGGTGTCCGCGGTGTGGTCGATGGTCCATACGATGTTGGTGCGCGCCGAGATGCCAGGCGGCACGATGTTCTTCTGCGCGGCGAAGTCGTGGAAGCCGCCGCCGGTGACGTAGAGGGCGCGGATGGGGCGATCGGCGGCGGGCATCTGCTGAGCCGAAGCGGAGGTGGCGACGGCGCACAGAGCGAGAAGGAGGAGCAGCCTGCGGACACGCGATACGCGGTGCGCGCGGCGCGGAGAAGGCGAAGGGCGGAGCTGAGACATTGGCGACGGGGGCAGAAGAGTAGCTCGCGAAGACGGCTCGCTGATATTACGAGGCATCACACCCACGAGCCACCGGCCGAGCCGATGCCGATGATCGTCCACGCGGACGAGTCCAGCGCCGATCAACGAATCGACGCCGCGGGCATCTCGAAGCTGAGCTTCGGATTGATCGGCATCCTGTCGGGGAGTGCTCCGGTCGTCTGCTGCAGTCGCCGTAACTCGGCGCGCAGCTGCGACAGTGTCACCTGCGCGGCCGGGTCCGCAACGAGGTTGTGCTGCTCCCTCGGATCGCTCGCGAGATGGTACAGCTCCGCGGTCTCCGTATCCGGCTGCCCTTCCCCGTTCGGATAGTGGATGTACTTCCAGTCCGCCGTGCGCACGGCGCGCACGTTCGGCGTGTACGGGAACTCCTTCTCGAAGTCGTACTGATAGTACCACGACGTCCGCCATCCGTCGCGCTTCCCTTCGATCAGCGGCCGCGTCGAGCGCCCCTGCATGGGGCGCCTGACGCTTCCGATGCCGGCGAGATCGAGAACAGTGGGCGCGAGGTCCACGTTGAGCACCATCTCGTCGATTACCCTCCGGTCCCGGATCGCCTCCGGATAGCGTAGCAGCAGCGGAATGCGGATGCTCTCCTCCCACGCGGTGCGCTTGTCGATCGAGGCGTGCTCTCCGAGCAGAAAGCCGTTGTCGCCGGCGAACGCGATGATCGTGTTGTCCAGCTCCCCTCTCGCTCGAAGCGTCTCGAGGATCTCGCCCAGCGAGTCGTCGACCGACGGGATCGTCGCGTGATAGGTGCGAACGAACGTGCCGTAGTCGTTCGTCTCGTAGAGCGGGCCGTCGATGCCGTGCCAGGTCTTCACACGACGCCGCACCCAGTCGGGCGTTCCGGGGGTGAGCAGCGTCTCGGCGTCGGGCTTCCTCACGGGCACGCCGTCGAAGAGGTGCTCGTACTTCGGCTCGACGAACCAGCGGCCGTGCGGCGCCTTGTGGCCGATCTGCAGCGAGAAGGGCGGCTTCACGGACTTCAGCCAGTCGACGGCGAGGTCGGTGACGACGTGGGTGTAGTAACCCTTCAGCAGCTGTCGCTTTCCCTTCACGTCGAACGTCGTCGCGTCGATGGTGCGCGAGACGTTGAACTCGGTGTCCTGATAGTGGCCCTGCCCCGCGTGGCTGGCCCAGAAGTCGAACGGCGGACGGTGCGCGTCCTTCCCCTCGCCCATGTGCCACTTGCCGATGTAGGCCGTGCGGTAGCCGGCGCGTCCGAGGTGCGAGTGATAGCTCGGGAGTCTGGTGGCGGGATAGTCGGTGAAGTTGTCGCGCACGCCGTGCACGTGCGGGTAGTCGCCGCTGAGGAAGCTGGCGCGGCTCGGGGAGCAGAGCGACCAGGTGCAGAAGGCGTTGGCGAAGCGCACGCCCTCGCTCGCGAGCCGATCCATGTTCGGCGTGCGAAGCGCGGGGAAGAACCGATCGGAGACACAGCTCATCGCGTCCCACCGCTGATCGTCGGTGAGCATGAAGAGCACGTTGGGCTGCCGCCGCCGGACGCTGGCGCACCCGCCGACAGCGACCGCCGCGACGGCGGCGGACGCGGCGAGGAACTGTCGGCGCGTGACGTTCGACACGGATGCGCCTACTGTATTTGGATATACACCGGCACCGGCCACAGGCGCAGGATGTCGCCGCGCGGCGTCGGCGGGCGATCGTTCCGCAGCCGAGTGAACTGCTTCCATCCGGTGAACTGCACCGGCTCGCGCTTGATGTCGCGCCAGTAGGTGTCGCGCTTCACCCACGGCGATCCGAAGCCGTCCATGTGCATGACGATCTGCACGCGCGGGTCGAGCGTGATCTTCCGCGTGTT
>DATFOL010000341.1:0-9828 GCA_035265545.1 Gemmatimonadaceae bacterium
GATCGTCGAAGCGATGATGGCGCACGACTCCCGTCTGCGCGTGATGACACCGGAGCCCCTGCCCGCCGGTTGGTTCGGGAAGCAGTGGGCGTGCGCCGCCGGCGCGAGGGCGGCGCGCGGCGAGCTGCTCGCGTTTCTCGACGCGGACACCTGGCAGTCCCCCGATCTCGTGACGCGCGTGGTGAACGCGATGACGGCGCGCGGCTCCGATCTGCTATCGGTCGCCGGGATGCAGGAGCTCGGCAGCTTCTGGGAGCGCCTGGTGCAGCCGCAGATCTTCACGATCATGCTCCAGCGATTCGGCGGGACGGAGCTCGTGAACCGCTCGCGATACGCGTCGCAGAAGATCGCCAACGGCCAGTGTCTGTGGATCAGACGTTCGGCGTATGACGCACTGGGTGGACATGGTGCGGTGCGCCACGAGGTCGCGGAGGACCTCGCGCTGGCGCAGCACTTCTTCCGCGCGGGTCGCACGGTGACGCTGGTGCTCGGCCTCAATCAGCTCTCGACACGCATGTACACGTCGCTGCGCGAGCTGGTGGAAGGATGGGGGAAGAACATCTACGCCGGCGGTCGGAAGGCGATGCCACTCGGCGCAGTCGGACGCGCGATCTTTCCCCTTCTGCTCGTAACTCCCGCCCTGTTCGGGCTGCTGCCGCCGACGGTGCTCGTGCTCGCGCTGCTCGGCGTCGCCGGACCGGCCGCGCTGCTGTGGGCGTCGATCGCGACGGGTGCGAACCTGGTGTGGTGGCTGCTGGTGTACTCGTGGCTGCGCCTGTCGCCGGTGTACGCGCTACTGCATCCGGTTGGATCGGCCGCCGTGTTGTACATCGCGCTGTTCGCGATCGTGCGCGGGCGGCGCGTGCGCTGGAAGGAGCGGGAGTACCAGGCCGCGTAGACGCTGCACCAGTCGATACGCTGACGGTCGCGGTGTAGCGATGGCGGACGCGCGCCGAGGCGCGGATAGCGTGCGCCCGTGCGAACCCTCCGCCACGCCGCAGCGCTCCTCGCCGACGCGCACTCCATCGACACGCTGATCCCGATCGCCACCGAGCTCTCCTTCGAGCCGGTACCGCTCACTCTCGACGACTCGACCCGCAGCGCGCTGGGCATCGCTGACGACGTCGGAGAGACTCGGCTCGTGCGCGGCGTCGGCGCACTGCGAGCCCTGCTCGTCATCACCGGTCGAGACGAGCCGCTGCGCACGCTGTTCACCCGGCTCGCGAACACATTGTCGTCACGCGCGGGCTCCGTGCTGTGGCTGTTGATCGGCGCGTCGGCGTCCGGCGAGGTGGGTATCGCGTGCTGGACGGGCAGCGGCCGGGCGCCACGCCTCAACGCGCTCGTGGCCCGGCGCGACCAGGTAGTGGCGAGCGACGCCGAATCGCTCTCCGCTCTCGCGGCCGCCGCGGGCGACGACGACCTGCTCACGCACACGCGCTGGTGCGAGCTGCTGGGCCGCGAGGCACTGTCGCGACGGTTCTATCGCACCCTCGAACAGCGCGTGACCGGCCTGGCCGACTCGCTGCCGCGGATGTCCCGCGAGCAGCGGAGCGAGCTGGCACTGCTCGCGGCGTCGCGCCTGCTGTTCCTCTCGTTCCTGGAAACGAAGGGTTGGCTCGATGGCGACCGAGGCTTCCTCGCGCGGCAGTTCGACGGATGCATGGCGCACGGGGGCGGATTCCATCAGCGCGTCCTGCTGCCGCTCTGGTTCGGCACGCTGAACACACCGATGCGACGACGAGCGCACGCGGCTCGCGCCTTCGGGGCCATCCCATTCCTCAACGGCGGATTGTTCGGTAAGACGCCACTCGAACGACGCCACACCGGGGCGCGGCTCTCGGATGAATCGCTGGGTCGATTCTTCAGCGACGTGCTCGGCGCATACCGCTTCACGGCGCGAGAGGATCAAGAGCGCTGGACGGAGGCGGCGATCGATCCCGAGATGCTCGGCCGCGCCTTCGAATCGCTCATGGCGGCGCGCGAGCGCCGTTCATCGGGCGCGTTCTACACGCCGCAGGCGCTCGTCACGCACGTGGCCGAAGCGGCGCTGGCGAGCAGATTGAGCCAGGTGGGGATCGCGCCCCACGTCGTGCATGCGGCGCTGCGCGGAGACACCCTGTCGGCCGGCGATGCAGCTCGTCTGCGCTCCGAGCTCGCGACGCTCACGGTGCTCGATCCGGCGTGCGGCTCGGGGGCGTTCCTCGTGCACCTGCTCGAGCGAATGGCCGCGCTGTGTCAGGTGGCGGGCGATCATCGCGCCGTCGCCGAGATCAGGCGCGAGATGCTCGCGCGCGCGATCCACGGTGTGGACGTGAACCCCACCGCGGTCTGGCTGTGCGAGCTGCGACTCTGGCTGTCGGTCGTGATCGAGAGCGAGGAGACGCGGATGAGCGCCGTGCCGCCGCTCCCGAACCTCGACTGCAACGTCCGCGTCGGCGACGCGCTCGCAGGCGATGGGTTCTCCGCGCCCATCGCCCTCATCGGCGCCCCGGCGTCACTGGCGCGGTTGCGTCATCGCTACGCACGGGCGACCGGGCCGCGCAAAGCGACGCTCCGGCGCGCGCTGGATCGAGAGGAGCGGCGTCGCGCGCTCGCGGTGATCGAGCGTCAGCTCCTTGCGCTGCGCGCCGAGCGGCGAGAGCGGGTCCTGGCGCTGCGCAGCGTGGACCTGTTCGGCACGAGAGGCGGTGCGACGACGCTTCGTCGGGGGGAGTCGCTGGCGCTCAGGCGTCGCGTGGCGGCGCTGCATCGCGAGCGCGAGCGCATCGCCGCCGGCGGGGCGCTGCCGTTTGCTTTCGCGTCGCACTTCGGTCACGTGCACATCCGTGCCGGCTTCGCGCTCGTCGTCGGCAATCCGCCGTGGGTCCGGCTCCACAACATTCCCGCCGCGGCGCGCGCGTCACTGCGTGAACGCTTCAGCGTGTTCCGTAACGCGGCGTGGACCGCTGGAGCCGATCGCGCCGGTGCCGGCTCCGGATTCGGTGCGCAGGTGGATCTCGCGGCGCTCTTCGTCGAGCGCAGCCTGGCGCTCGCGGCTCCCGTTGGCGTCGTCGCGTTGCTCGTGCCGGCGAAGCTGTGGCGATCGCTCGCCGGCGGCGGAGTGCGCGCCCTGCTCGCGAGCGACGACCGGCTGCTCCGAGTGGAGGATTGGTCGGAGGCGCCGTGTGCGTTCGACGCCGCCGTCTACCCATCGGTCGTGATGGCGGCGGCGACGCCGTGCGCGACGAACGACACCCGGGTGGCGATTCGCCGCCGTACACTCGCGGTAGAGTGGCGCACACGGGCGGCGTGCGTCCGGTTCGACGCGGACGATCCGGCCAGCCCGTGGTTGCTGATGCCGCCCGAGGTCCGGAGCGCGTTCGATCGCGTCGCGGCGCATGGACGACCTCTCGGCGACTGCTCTCTCGGTCGTCCCACACTCGGCGTCAAATGCGGCTGTAACGAGGCGTTCAGCGTGGAGATCGTGTCGTCGGCCGATGCTGCGCAGACGAGCGTGTCGCAGGGGAACCGCCACGGCACGATCGAGCCGGCGATGCTGCGTCCGCTCGTGCGCGGTGAGCAGGTGGCGGCGTGGCGGCTGCCGGCGACGTCCAACGCGATCGTGTGGACTCACGCGGCAAGCGGCGCTCCGCTCGACCCTCTGCCCCCGCTCGCCGCCCGCTGGCTCGCACCGTGGCGCAGCAGGCTCTCGGCACGGAGCGATCTGCGCGGCACGCGAGCGTGGTGGTCACTGTTTCGCACCGAGGCGGCCGCATGCGACCGCACTCGCGTCGTCTGGTGCGACTTCGGCCGAGTGCCGCGCGCGGCGGTGATCCCGGCGGGAGATCCGACCGTTCCCCTCAACAGCTGTTACGTGCTGTCGTGCGCCGACCGCGGCGACGCGCTCGCGATCGCCGCGCTGCTCAACTCGCCGCTCGCCGCCGCATGGCTCGGAGCGATCGCGGAGCCGGCCCGCGGGGGCTGGCATCGCTATCTCGCGTGGACCGTGTCCCTGCTCCCGCTGCCGCACGACTGGTCGCGCGCACGCGCGATCCTGGCACCGATCGGCAATCGAGCGGCGCTCGGTGAGCCGCCCACGAGCCACGAGCTGCTCGAGGCAGTCTGCGGCGCTTATCGGCTCAAGCAATCCGACGTCGCGCCGCTGCTCGCGTGGATCCACCGGCCGTGATCGCGAGCGACGCCGCCGAGTCGAGCGGACTGTCGCTCGCCCTGCCAATCGGAGATCCGTCCTCGCCGGCCGGGCTCCTTCAGCACGCCCGCTCCCTGTTCGCGCGCTCCGCCGAGGCGAATCTCCCGTCTGCGGTACTCGGCTCGATCGTCCTTCGACCGGATCAGATAGAGACGGTGCGGCGGGTGCGAGCGCATCTGCGACGCGATGGCGGTTCGCTCCTCGCCGACGACGTCGGTACCGGCAAGACCTATGTGGCTCTGGCCGTCGCGCGCGAGTGGCAACGGCCGCTCGTCGTCGTCCCGGCATCGCTCCGGACCACGTGGGAGCAGGCAGCACGGCGTGCCGACGTCCACTGTTCCATCACGAGCCACGAGTCGTTGAGCCGGGGGCGTACGCCGACGGGGATGTTCGACGCGATCGTGGTCGACGAGTCTCACCGCTTCCGCCCGACATCGCGCCGTCACGCCGAGCTCGCGCGGATTTCCGCACGCACACCGCTGCTCCTGATCTCGGCCACTCCGCTGCAGAACCGGGCGCGCGAGCTCGCTGCACAGCTCGCGCTCTTCCTCGGCGAGCTCGCGTACCAGCTCGAGTCGAAGGAGCTCACGCGCTGGATCGTGCGATCCGTGGCCCCTTCGCAACTGTCACTGCCGCGCGTCGCGCCACCGCGGTGGATCGCGGTCGACGCCGACGACGCCGACGTGCTGCGTGCGATTCTCGCGCTGCCGCCCCCTCCGCGCGCCGCCGACGCGGGAGACGGTGGCTCCTTGTTGCTGATATCGCTGGTCCGAGCCTGGGCCTCCAGCCAAGCCGCGCTCCTCACGACCATCCGTCGGCGGCAGCGAACGCTGATCGCCATCGAGCAGTGTCATGACGACGGACGCATCCCGACGCGGGTGGAACTGAAGAGCTGGCGGAGTGGCGGCGACGTCCAGCTGGGCTTCGCGTCGCTGCTCGTCGCATCACGGATCGACCGAGAGTCAGCGAATGAGATGGCGAAGGCGATCGTCGCCGAGCGTCGCGCGCTCGACGCGCTGTCCGCCGTCATCGGGAAAGGAATGGACCCGGATGGCGCGCGAGTGGCCGCGCTGCGCGCGCTCCGTTCGAGGCACGACAGCGAGTCGATCCTCGCCTTCAGTGAGTCCGCGAGCACCGTCCGGGCGTACTTCGCCGCGCTGCGGGCAGATCCGGGAGTCGGAATGCTCACCGCGAGCGAAGCACGGATCGCGACGGGACGCATCGGCCGTGACGAGATCCTGGCGCGCTTCGCGCCGAGCGCACAGGGGCGTGCGATGCCGGTGAGCCATCAGCGCGTCACGCTTCTGTTGTCGACCGATCTGCTGTCCGAAGGCGTGAACCTGCAGGACGCCTCGGTGGTGGTCCATCTCGATCTGCCGTGGAATCCGACGCGGCTCATCCAGCGAATCGGCCGGGTGCGCCGCCCCGGTGGGACGCGCGTGGTATCGAGCTATCTGATCGCGCCGCCTGCCCACGCGTCGGTGCTGCTCCGCGCAGAGGCGCGGCTGCGCGCGAAGCTCGCGCGTGCCGAGCGGACCATCGGTCGTGCTCTTCCGGTGCTGCCCGCACTCGTTGGTACGGGGCAGACCGGCCAGGTAGAAGGAATGGCCATCGACGAGCCTGCAAGCGACACCGCGCTGTCGAGCGCCGAGCTGCGCGGGGAGGTCGATCGGCTGCTCGCACGGTGGCGATGCATTGCGTCTGACGCGAGAGCGGAAACTGGCACGTGCGTCGTGTCGGCGGTACGCGCCGCCGACAGCGGCTGGATCGCGCTGCTCGATGACGGACGTCTGATTGCGTGCCAGCGCGGCGACCGCGCGGCCGCCGAACCGACGGACTCCCCCGACGCCGTCGTGCGTGCGCTCAGGTCAGCCAATGGCCCGGCGCGAGATGCGGCCGCCGGCGAGCACGAGGATGCGATGGCTGCGCTCGCGCGATGGCTCGCACGAGACTGGTCGCAACGCTCGTGCGGGCTCGGGATCGTGGACACACCCGTGCGCCGTCGCGTTCTCGGCGCGATTGACGCAGCGCGGCGACATTCCCCGCGTCATAGGCGCGCCGGGGTGTTCGCGGACGCCGCTTTGCTTCGTCGCGCCCTCGCCGGCCCGCTGCCGCTCGGCCTCGAGCGCGCGCTCGACGAGCTCGTATCTCGCGGCGGCGACGGCTGGCTCGGGCGCGCGACCGAGCTTCTCGCGCGCGACCATCGGGAATCCCGTGCTGGAACGGCGGAGGCGGCAAAGGTTCGCGCCCTGATTCTCCTCGGTCGGGGCAGAGCGCCCACCAGTCCGTGAGCCACGGAACCGGCGCACTGAGCGTCCCGACGGATCATCTCACCATCAGCGAGCATCAGCCCCGTCGGGACTACGCGGCACCTCCGTCAGGGTCGACGTGTGGCGGGGGATGCATCGCCGCGCTTCAGATCCGGCATCGCGCCGCTCCACCGCGCGATGCGCCCTTTCGGCCCCACCGCCCATCCCGCGGTGGGTGACGCAAACGCCACGCTGTTGTACGCGGTGGAGTCGGCGTTCGCCCAGGTGATGCCGCCGTCCGTCGAGACGTCGGTGCCCGTGAGCCCGACGGCGACGAGGGTGTTCGCGCGCGTCCCCGGCACGAACGCGACGGCCGAGCGATAGCCGGCGGGGGAGACGGTGCTGTCGGTCAGTGCCCAGGTGACACCGCCATCGTTCGTCACGGCCAGGTTGCGTCCGCGCAGCGTGGGCTTCTCGTAGTCACCGCCCGCGATGGCGCCGTGGCGCTCATCGCGGAACGCGACCGAGAACACCCCCGCCGACGGGACGCCTGCGCGCAGCGGCGTGTCGCGCACGGCCCACGTGCGCCCACGGTCGGGAGAGTGATACAGCCGCGCAGCCCTGGCGCCGCCGGTGGCGATCCACACGTGCGATTCGCCGAAGATGGTCAGACAGGTGCCGCTCGCCGCGAACCCGCCTTCCCCCTCCAGCGCGGGCGGAAGCCGCTCCGCGGGGATCTCCCGCCACGAGTCGCCGCCGTCGTCTGTGACGAGAAGCAGCAGCTTTCCTTCCACGGGATCGCTCATCGCGATGCCGTGCCGCGCGTCCCAGAATCGGATCGCGTCGAGGAAAGTACCTTTGCGCGTCGCCGACCAGCGGCGCGACCAGGTGCGGCCGCCGTCCATGGTGCGATAGATGCGCGACGAGTCTCCGATGCTGATCGCGTGGGCCGTGCTGGCCGACGTCGCGGCAATCGCACGCAGGTCGAGGGTGGCCGCGTCGGGGATACTGTCGCGCGACCAGTGCTCGCCCCCGTCCACGGTGTGCACGACGGTGCCGCGCTGGCCGCTCGCCCACACGACGCTGGGCGACACCACGCTCAAGCCGCGAAGCTCGGCGTCGGTCGGGCTCGACTGTGCCTGCCACTGCGCGGCGGCGTCGCTCGGAGTGCTCCCGATCACGAGCGTGATGGCGACTACAACTGAGAAACGCATGTGCACCGATCGTCCGCGGTGATGTTGGAATGGAGTATGCCTTGTCGGGTGGTGCGGAGCCAGCGGCGCGGGTCAATCCGGTGGGGTGGGTACAAACGCGCCGAGGATGCGTGAGGCACGTATCACCTCGAGCCCGGAGGACACCGCATGATGAACGGAGTTGATCGCGAAGCCTTCGCGCTGCGCGTGATGAAAGAGGTTCGTCGCTGGCCCAGCGTCCAGATCCGGCCGCACCTCAATCCGTTGGCCGAGGACGCAGACGACGGCGTCGAGTTCCAGCTCTACGGACGCCAGATCGGTCACGTCCACCACGACTGTTCGGTGCACCTCTCGCTGACGCGGGCGCTGAAGCAGACGGTGATCGAGCAAGGGCTCGCGCTGCCACTCGAGCAGGCGGGCAGTCCGTGCTGGGTGGTGTACACGCCCGAGATCCTCGACGACGCGCAGCACGCGATCTGGCTGCTGCGTCTCAACTACGTCCGCCTGCGTCGGCAGCGCATGAGCCCCGATGCCGCCGCCGCCTCCTCGCTCCTGCGCGAGCACGAGATAGCCCTCGGCGAGCTCACGCCGTCGATGGCGACGGTGCTGCAGCGTACCCAGGCCCGGCCGCCGAGGCCATTGCCGCCAGTGGCGTGAGTGGCGGCGCCGCGCTGAGCGCGGGCGCGCGCTCCGCGCCGTGACTCAGTGACTCAGTGACCTTCGCGGCGCTGCGCGCCGCTAGTGACTCGGTTGACTGAGTCACTGAGTCACTGAGTCACTGAGTCACTGAGTCACCGTTCTTCAGGCACTGCGTACCTGCGTAACCGCAACCTGCGTTACGCGCCCCTGAACACGAAGTACACCGCGCCGCACAGGCACAGCGCGGCCCAGAGGAAATCGAGGCGCAGCGGCTGGCGCATGTAGATCACCGCGAAGGGGACGAACACCGCCAGCGTGATCCCCTCCTGGAGGATCTTGAGCTGGCCGAGGGAGAGCGCGGTGTAGCCGACGCGGTTGGCCGGCACCTGAAGCAGGTACTCGAACAGGGCGATGCCCCAACTCGCGAACGCCGCGACGTACCACGGACGCTCACTCAGGTTCTTGAGGTGCGCGTACCAGGCGAACGTCATGAAGACGTTGGAGAGCACGAGCAAGACGGTGGTGCGCAGGACGACGGGCATGCGAAGGATCGGATCGTGGAGGACGGGCGCTGGAGCAGTGACGAGGCTGGCAGGTCGGCCCCCGAGCGAGGGGTCGCGGCCAGGAAACGAGCCGCGAAACCGACGTGGGTGCCCCCCCGTAGGTCACGGTGTCGGCGAGACTGCCGGCACCCTCACAGACGGAGTCGGCTCATGTGGACGGTTCTCAAGGCGGTCGCCCTCAGGCTCGCGGTCGGGCGGACGCTCGGCGGGATGCTCACCACGCTCTTTCTCCTGCTCGTCCCGCTCGCGGGCGTGCTCAAGGTGATCGGACTGCCGATCCTGATCGTGCTGGGAGTGCTCGGCGCGCCGATCTTCCTGCTGCTCGCCGCGATTGGGCTGCCCGCGCTGGTCGTGGTCGGGTTCGGCGGGATGCTGATGCTCCTCGTCGGCGGACTGCTCGCGCTGGGCATACTGGCGATCAAGATCGCGCTGCCGATCATCCTGATCGTATGGCTGGTGAAGTGGTGGCGTGGGCGGCCGGAGTCGCCCAGGACCACGGACGTGCCCCCACCGGACGTCTCGTCGCCCGATCTGGGAGCCGAGGGGCTCTAGCCTCCTGAAGCTCCAACACCCTGCTGCGCAAGCCGCCCGCAGGTCAGGAGTAGTACCGTCGCATCTGCGCAGCGACGCCGTCGAGGTCCGGGAACAGCCGCCGCTCGTCCATTCCAGCCATGTCGAGCTGATCGCGCACGCAGTCGCTCGCCGATTCCGGGATCACGAAGCGCGTCAGCGCGTCCTCGATCCCGTGCCGCTCGAGGAACTCGTCGAACGAGCGCGACGTGTCCGAGCAGAGGGTGAACGTCGCCGTCTGCGCCGAGATGCGGGCGTCGAGCGTCGGCGGCTCGATCATACAGGCGAACGGCTTGGCGTCGCTCCCCTCGTCGATCAGACGCCATGGGGTGAACGCGCCGTCGCGGCCGACGAGGCGATGGAGATCGTCGATCAGCAGCGCGAGCTCGGGGAAGCCGAACTTCCGATGCACGCGCTTCCAG
>DATFOL010000342.1:0-3366 GCA_035265545.1 Gemmatimonadaceae bacterium
ACAGGCTTTGCATGTAGGCGCTGTTGGCGGTGCTGCGGTAGATCGCGAAGTAGCCGAGCGCGAACAGGGCGACCCAGATGGCGCCCGTGCCGACGAGGCGAAGCCAGCCTGCGCGCGTTCTGCCGATCGCGGGATGCGAGATGAGCGCGAGGCCGACGCCGGCGAGCACGAACACCGCGGGCGAGGACAGCAGGATGCCGAGGACGCCGCCCGCCACCAACCGGCGCCACGCGCGCGGCGAGTCGGGAGACTCGAGCACGTCGAGGGTGAGCCAGGTGAGCACGGCGGCCATCAGGGCATCGACGATGTACGGCTTGACCTCGTTGGAGAAGTAGACGAGCAGCGGCGAGAGCGCGGCGAACGCAAGGCAGAGCGCGGCGTAGCGCACGTCGAGCAGCCGGCGGGCGAGCATCCACAGCAGAACGAGAAGCGCACAGCCCGCGAGGAAGGGGAAGGCGCGCAGGGCGAGCTCGTTCACTCCACCGATGACGACCGCGAGCCTCTCTGCCCAGAGGAAGCCGACGGGCGCCGACTGCGCGTAGTCGAGGGGACGCAGGAGCCCGAGGAAGGAACGGCCAACGATGTTGAGCGCCACCCAGATCTCGTCGAGCCAGAGCGAGCGTTGGTCGAGGTAGAGATGCAGCCGCAGCGCGATACCGACCACGAGCAGGGCCACCGAGACGAGCGCGGCGCCACGCGCCTCCACCAACGCCGAGCGCAGCGAGCGGGCAGGCTGTGTCGCCGTGGTCGTGGGCGCGGACGGTGACGCGTAAGGCGTGGCTTGAGGCGGCTGAACTGACGTCATGACGAGGGGGCGGACGGTGTGATGATGGCGGCGCGGCCGCGCCTCCCTGCCGCTTGAAAGACTCATGGAAGGGACTGTGGTTACATCAGTACCGAGGTGCGCGAGAGGCGCAAGTGGCCGCGACGCTGAGTCGTGATCGGCGCGACTGCCGGCGAGGTGTGCGGGGTCGGTATCTTCCCGCATGCCTTCACCAGTGGTCACGGTTCGCAATCTCAGCAAGCGCTACGGCCGCACCATCGCCGTCGCGGACGTCTCGCTCGACGTCGTCGAAGGGGAGATCTTCGGGCTGATCGGACCCAACGGCGCCGGCAAGACCACGACGATGGAATGCATCCAGGGCTCGCGCCGTCCGGACGGCGGCGCGATCACCGTCCTCGGTCTGGACCCGCGGCGCCACGCCACCGCCGTTCGCCGCCGGATCGGTGTGCAGCATCAGGAGGCGCAGCTCCAGAAGCGCATCAAGGTGTGGGAGGCGGTGGATCTCTGGGCGTCGCTCTACGACCGAAGCCGCGTCGTCGACGCCGACCTGCTCCTCGAGCGCCTCGGGCTGGCCTCGAAACGCGATGCCCGGTTCATGAACCTCTCCGGCGGGCAGAAGCAGCGTCTGTTCATCGCGCTCGCACTGATCCATCAGCCGGAGCTGGTGTTCCTCGACGAGCTCACCACGGGGCTCGATCCCCAGGCACGACGCGCGATCTGGGAGCTCGTGCGCGACATCCGCGCTCGCGGGAGCACGGTCTTCCTCACGACGCACCTCATGGAAGAGGCGGAGCGACTCTGCGACCGGGTGGCGATCATCGAGCATGGCCGGGTGATCGAGATGGGCACACCCCGCGAGCTCGTCGCCCGGCACTGTCCGGAGCGCCGAGTGGTGTACTCGACGGACGAGGATGGGACCGAGCGGCTGCACGAGCTGAGTGGAGAGGGAGACGACTTCGTCACGGACGTGATCCATCAGATCGCGCGCGATGGTACGCACGTGCGCGGGTTCCGCACCGAGATGCCCTCGCTCGAGGACGTGTTCCTCAAGCTCACCGGCCGCGCGATCCGGGACTGACGGATGATCCTCAAGGGACTGCTCAAGCTCAGCTGGCTCGAGACGAAGATATTCCTCCGCGAGCCAATGGGCGTGGTCGGATCGCTGGCGCTGCCCGTGCTCATGTTCGTCTTCGTGGGGCGCGCCCTGCGTCCGTCCCCGCGCGACTCCGCCACGCTGGGCAGGCTGCCATTCAACATCGCCATCCTCACCGCTCTGCTCATCACGCTCGGCGCCGTGCAGTCGCTCGTGGGGATCATGGCGATCTACCGCGAGGGCGGGATCCTCAAGCGGCTGCGGGCGACGCCGCTGTCGCCGGTGACGATCCTCGGGTCGCACGTGCTGGTGAAGCTCGGCTTCACCCTCGTCGGTTTGATGCTGATGATGCTGGCCGGCCGGCGCGTGGTGCCCGGTGCGATGCCGGTGAACGTGCCGAGCTTCATCGCCGCCGTGCTCGTGGGGACCACGAGCATCCTCTCGATGGGCTTCGTCATGGCGAGCCTCGTGCGCTCGGCACGGTTTGCGCAGGCACTCGGGGCAGCGCTGACCTATGTGATGCTGGCGCTGTCGGGAGTGTTCTTCTCCGTCGAACGGCTGCCGCGGCCACTGCAGATGGTGGCCAACCTTCTTCCGACCACGCACGCGGTGACGCTGATGAAGGGCATCTGGGCAGGGGAAGGATGGTCCGCGCAGCTCGACACGGTCGGCGCGCTCGCGGCGATCTTCGCCCTGTGCATGGCGTTCTCGGCGCGGTGGTTTCGATGGGAATGAGGCGCGCACGCATCGCGCTCTGGGCGGCGCTCCTGACGTCGCTCGCGGGATGTGGACTGTTCCGCGGCACCGAGGAGAAGACTCTGGTGATCGACCTGCCGGTGTCGCGCTCCGAAGCGGTGCGGCGCACGCTGACGGCGTTTCGCGAGCAGGGCTACGTGATCCGCTCGTCGCTGACGTCGGGGCTCAATCCGGAGACGGAGCCATTCCGCCAGGGCGACGCGCGAGCGGTCTTTCGCGCGTCCATCTCCGGCTCGCAGAGCAGCGCGCGGATCGTGCTCTCGGGGACCTACCACAAGGAGCAGTTCGGCGGCATCGCGCGCGGCGGCGAGAAGGACATCCGGAACGGCGACGATCCGATCGAGCGCGCCCTCTGGAGCCGGATGGACCAGATCCGCCTCACCATCCGGCAGCGATAGGCGCCACTGGCTCGTGTCGATCGGGCAGGTACGTTTCTGCGGCTCGCGACCGTGAGCGGCGTTCGTACAACCCCCAATGACACAGGAGTCAGCGCATGGCGACCGACCGGGTGATCGCGAATCAGACGAAGATCCTCGCGAACCAGACGCGCATCGAGCGCAACCAGCGGAAGCTCGACATCATCATCAAGAATCAGCGCGAGCTGCTCGCCAACCAGCGAAAGATCCTGGCGAACCAGAAGAAGATCATGGGGCGGTAGGGCGCCGCTCGCGCGCCTGGGCGAGCGGCGCGACGGCGCGGGCGATGCCCGCGATGCGCGCGGCGTCGCCCGCGC
>DATFOL010000343.1:0-9064 GCA_035265545.1 Gemmatimonadaceae bacterium
AGCACAGTATTTCGTGCTCGGAGACAACCGGGACAACTCGCTCGACAGCCGCTATTGGGGCTTCGTTCCCGACTCGCTGCTGCGCGGCCGGCCGGAGGTGGTGTACTTCAGTTTCGCGCCGGATTCCTCGAAAGATTTCGCGTGGCTGGCCCACGTCCGCTGGACGCGGCTCGGCGAGCGCGTGCACTAGAACCGCTTCACCCGACCCAACGGGTTCTCTACTTTTTCTCCGCCTCGACACCGGTCGTTCACGGAGCCGCTGCACCCCCCGGAACCACCCGCATGGCCACCACTCCGAACAACAAGAAGTCGTCGTTCGAAGAGGGCTCGCTCGACCAGTACCTGCGCGACATCAGCATCTATCCGCTCATCACGCGGGAAGACGAGGTCGCGCTCGCGCAGCGCATCCGCGTCGGGGATCAGGAAGCGCTCGACAAGCTCGTGCGATCGAACCTGCGGTTCGTCGTCAGCGTCGCGAAGAAGTACCAGAATCAGGGCGTGTCGCTCTCCGACCTGATCAACGAGGGCAACCTCGGCCTCATCCGCGCCGCGCACAAGTTCGACGAGACGAAGGGGATCAAGTTCATCTCGTACGCGGTGTGGTGGATCCGTCAGGCGATCCTCCAGGCGCTGGCCGAGCAGAGCCGCATCGTGCGCGTACCGCTCAACCGTGCGGGCACGCTGCACCGCATCGGCAAGCGCGCGAGCATGCTCCTCCAGGAGCTCGGCCGCGAAGCGACGCATGCCGAGATCGCCGAGGGGATGGACATCACGGAGGAAGAGGTCGCGAAGACGATGTCGATCTCGCAGACCCACCTCTCCCTCGACGCGCCGCTCACCCCGGGCGAGGACAACAAGCTCCTCGACTATCTCCCCGACAATCTCAACCCGACGCCGGACGAGCAGACGTTCGAGAAGGCGCTCACCGAGAGCATCGAGGAGGCGCTTGCACATCTGAAGGAGCGCGAGTCGAAGATCCTCCGGCTGTACTTCGGCCTGGACGGCGAGGAGCCGATGACGCTGGAGCAGATCGGGAGCTTGCTGGGGATCACCCGGGAGCGGGTGCGGCAGATCAAGGAGAAGGCATTGAGCCGGTTGAGGCATGTGTCGAGGGCGCGGGCGCTGGAGTCGTACCTGGGGTAGGCGCGCGCTTCGCGCGCGCGTTTGTCGGTTCACGGTTTTTCGGTTTACGGCCGGCCTCGGGAAGTCTCGAGCGCCGGCCGCAATCGTACGATGAGGCGGGTGAGCATCCGCTGCACTCGTCGCGCGTGCTCCTCGACGCCCTCGCATTCGGGAGACGCTAGATAGTCGAGTCGACGCGCAAGCCGAAGTTGCAGCTCCAGCTCCGTCGCGGAGCCGAGCGCAATGACCAGAAAACGGACCAGCTCCCGGTTTCCCCCTCGTCCACATCCCTCGGCGATATTCGACGCGACAGACACGCCGGCGCGCCGCATCTGCTGGGAGAGTCCAAACCGCTCGTCTGTCGGCATCGTTCGGGTGACACGGTAGACGGCAAGCGCCAACTCTTCCGCCTCGCGAAATACCCGGAGTCTCATCGGGCTTTGCATGCCACCAAGTTGCGCCGCCGTCTGATGGTTCTCGCATCCTCCCACCGAGGTCCGCATCGTGTAGCTTCCCGAGGCAGGCCGACAACCGACGAACCGTTAACCGACGAACCGCGGTCCCATGCCCCCACTCGCCTCCTTCGACGTCACCACCGGAGTCGACCTCCAGGAAGTCGACAACGCCATCAATCAGGCGCAGAAGGAGATCGCGCAGCGCTACGACTTCAAAGGGTCCAAGGCGTCCATCGACTTCAAGCGAGCGGAGGGGATGATCGCGCTCGTGGCGGACAGCGACTTTCAGATGACGGCGCTGTTCGACGTCGTGCAGACGAAGCTGATCAAGCGCGGCGTCTCGGTGAAGAATCTCGACGTCGGCGAGTTGAAGCAGGCCGGCGGGGACACCGTGCGGCGCGAGGTGAAGCTCAAGATGGAGCTCGACGCCGAGACGGCGAAGAAGGTCGCCGCCACGATCAAGGACGCGAAGCTCAAGAAGGTCCAGGCGGCGATCCAGGGCGAGCAAGTGCGCGTGAGCGGTCCGTCGCGCGATGATCTGCAGGAAGCGATCACCCTGTTACGCAGCAAGGACTTCGGCGTGGAGCTCAAGTTCGGGAACTACCGCTAGTCGTCGAAGCGGTAGCCGGAGCGACCGTACGCGCGCGACTCCCATCCCGACGTGCAGGTGGCATGCCGCAGGCGGCGCAGCTCGGCGGAGCGGGCTCCCACCGCGCGCAGCGCTCTGCTCTCACCGGCATTCCACGTCCGCCACGCCCCCTGGACCTGGCGCTGCTCGACCGCGCGTGAGGCCGGGCCCCAATCGTACAACAGTCGCGATGCCGCGGCGCATCGAGCGTCAGCATCGAACGGATTGCGCTGGTCGCGTGCGCTCGGCGGGGCGAGTGTGGCATCGACGGCGAGTGGTACGGCATCGCCGCTCAACCTCGCGAGGTAGGCGAGATCCAACGGAGTCGCGGCATCGCTCGAGGTGGCGCGTGCGAGGTTCACACGTGCCACCACCACGTCCGGCACGACGAGGTGCAGCCCCAGGAGCAGCGTCAACGCCGAGATCACGCCCCCGGCCACGAAGGTTCTGCCGCGGCCGCGCAGCACCGTCGCGGCGAGCAGGATGAGCACGATGGCGAGCCAGCCCATGAAGACGAGCGTGTACAGCCGCTCGGTGGTGAGCCCGTAGTAGTGCACGTACAGCCGCATGCGGAGCGCGGCCGAAGTGATGATCGCTCCGAGCAGCGCCACGATGGGCAGCGACAGCAGGGTGTGACGGCGCGCGAGCGATGCATCGGCGCCGAGGACGGCGCGCGTCGTGAGCAGCAGCGGGACGACGAGTGCGACGACCCACGCCATCTGGAAGAAGCCCTGTCGCGCGTACTGGGCTGCAGTGAGCCCGGTGGTGGCATGCAGGAAGCGTTCACCGCCGAAGAACCATCCGAGTTGCGTCAGCACGTAGGCGCCGAACAGCACGTTGAGCGTTCCGAGCGCGGTCGTGAGATCGAGCACTCCGAGCGTGACGGGCAGTCGCTCCGGCGCGCGGCCCACCGTCGGTGACTCGACGAGCGCCCCATACGCCCAGCCGCCGGCGATCCACGCACAGAACGCTGTCACCACGAGATGCGACATCAGTGTTCCGATGTCGAACTCGGGCATCGACACGATGCTCGCGAAGATCGGATCGGCGCTGCGAAGCAAGGACCCGAAGACCAGGAGCAGCGTCCCAGCGATGAGTCCCAGACGAACGGTCGTTCGTGCCCGACCGAGCCCTCCCGCACGTCGGTCGGCGGCGAACAGCTCCCGGAGCGCCAGAGGCACGATACCTCGCGCGGTGCTGCGCACGATCGCGAGCCCTGCCCAGAGCGTGTCGCGGAGCCGCGGTGCCGCCAGCGCCAACCCAGGGTCGCGCAGCGCGACGGCAGCGAGGGCGAGCACCACGAGCGTCGCGAGGACGTCCAGCAGCCGCAGTGCTTCCGCGTCGCGCCAGGCCGTGCAAGCGGCGAGGAGCACCGCCATTGCCAGCCAGGCGGCCGCCTCGCGAGGTACCCGTCGGCCGGCGCTCCAGGTGAGCGAGAGCGCCGCGAGGCCGATGACGAAGACCCAGAGTGCCACCCCCGGTCCGACGGGCCCGTTGTAGATCAGCGCATCGCCGGAGAGGCCGAGGAGGGCGGCTTGCCAGAGCAGCGTCTGGGCCGCCGGCGCGTCGGGGCGGGCGAGGGAGCGGCTGCTCGCTGGCATCGCGCGCTCGCGCTCCATGGACGCGAGGATGCAGTCGGGGGATGGCGTCATGAAAAGCACTTTACAGTACAAAGCATAATTCCGCAAGAGGCCTCGCCTCGCGGGAGCCACCCGAACGCAGCCGGAGTGCTTCAGAAGGCAGCAGGAGCGACATGGGGGTACGTGCCAGCCTCCAAGCATGCATCGGCCCGCCGTACGAGCACGCACGCATGCCCAGCTCCGGAGCTACAGGTGACCGGCAGCGCAGGCTATCTTGCGAGACCTTGCACCTCGCCCGCGTCCGGTGTGCGTCGCCCACCGAACGAGCTGCCCGCCCGCCCGCGTCCGTCTCGCATGAAGGTCGGTTTCATCACACTCGGCTGTGACAAGAACACGGTCGACAGCGAGCGCTATCTCGCTCAGCTCGCCGATCGTGGCGCGGAGTACACCGACGACCTCGCGGACGCCGAGGTGATCGTCATCAACACCTGTGGCTTCATTGACGCGGCGAAGAAGGAATCCCTCGACGCGATCGTCGAAGCGGGGCGCATGAAGGACGACGGTCGCTGCCAGGCAGTCGTCGCCGTCGGATGCATGGTACAGCGGCACAAGGAGGAGCTCGCCGAGGCGCTGCCCGAGGTGGACCTGTTCCTTGGCGCGTCCGAGATGGACCGGCTGCTGCCCGAGCTCGAGGCCCGCGGCCTGATCGACGACCAGCCGGTGGCACACCCGGGGGTGCGGCTGTTCACGGGCGACGTGCGCCACATCCGCTACCTGAAGGTGAGCGAAGGGTGCGACCATGGCTGTGCCTTCTGTGCCATCCCGCTCATGCGCGGCAAGCATCGGTCGTTCGCGCTCGACGAGGTCGTGCGCGAGGCGCAGCTGCTCGAGGCGCAAGGCGCTCGCGAGGTGAACCTGGTCGCGCAGGATCTGGCGCACTATGGACGCGACCGGCGCGACGGCTTCACGCTCCCCGAGCTGCTCGAGTCGCTGGTGCGCGAGACGGGAATTCCATGGCTTCGGATGCTGTACCTCTACAGCTCCGGGATCACACCGCGCCTGCTCGAGGTGATCGCGCGCGAGCCGCGCATCCTGCCCTATCTGGACATGCCGATGCAGCACGCATCGGACGCGGTGCTCGCGCGCATGCGACGGCCGGAGCGCCAGCGCACGATTCGCGACCGCGTGCGCACGATCCGCGAGGTCGTTCCCGACATCGCGATCCGCACGACGTGCATCGTCGGCTTTCCCGGTGAAACCGACGAAGACTTTTCACAGTTGATGGCCTTTCTTGAGGAGATCCAGTTCGAGCGGGTCGGCGCTTTCACCTATTCGCCGCAGGAGGGGACGCGTGCCGCGACGATGCACGACGACGTTCCCGAATCGGTCAAGCGCGAGCGACTCGAACGGCTGCTCGAGCTGCAGCGTCAGGTCACGGCCGAGCGATACGAGCGATTCATCGGCCGGACCGCGCGCACCATGGTGGACCGCATCGCTGACGGAGTAGCCCAGGCGCGCACGGTCTGGCAGGCCGACGACGTGGACGGCGTCACGCTGCTGGACGGCGCGGACTCGCTCGCGCCAGGGACGATCGTCGACGCGCTGATCGAGGGGATCGAGGAGGACGTCGACTTCCGGGCGACGCTGCTGCGCGTCGTCGAGCGGGCCGCACCGGCCGCCGTACCGCGCCCGCGTGCGCTGCCGGTGGTGAACGCGAGCATCGGAAGCTTCGGCCGGTGACGCCCGCGGCGACGGATCGCGACACGACGCGCTCGCGTGAGCTCATGGCGCGGGCGCGGGAGTTGTTTCCCGGAGGCGTGAGCTCTCCGGTACGCGCGTTCGGCGGGGTCGGTGGCGAACCATTCGTCGTCGAGCGTGGAGCGGGGGCTCGCATCTGGGACGTCGATGGGAACGAATACATCGACTACGTGCTCTCGTGGGGGCCGCTCGTGCTCGGCCATGCGCCGGCCGTGGTGCTCGACGCGCTGCGCGAGACGATGGCCCGTGGGACGAGCTTCGGCATCCCGACGGGTCTGGAGGTGGCACTTGCCGAGCTGGTGCGCGAGCGCATGCCGCACGTCGAGATGCTTCGCTTCGTGTCGAGCGGGACGGAGGCGACGATGAGCGCGCTTCGGGTCGCGCGGGCGCACACGGACCGCGATCTGCTGCTCAAGTTCGACGGCTGTTATCACGGCCACGCCGACAGCTTCCTGGTGCGAGCCGGCTCGGGCGTCGCGACGCTCGGCTTGCCGAACTCGCCGGGCGTGCCCGCGGCCCTGGCCGCGCTCACCGTCACTGCCCCGTTCAATGACGTGGCCGCGGTGGAGTCGCTGATGCGGCTGCACGCCGATCGCATCGCGGCGATCATCGTCGAGCCGGTGATCGGGAACGCCGGGTTCATTCCGCCCGATCCCGAGTTCCTTCCCGCGCTCCGCCGTCTCGCCGACCAGCATGGCGCGCTGCTGATCTTCGACGAGGTGATGACGGGCTTCAGGATCGCGCCTGGCGGTGCCGCCGAACGATTCGGCGTGACGGCCGACCTCACCACCCTGGGCAAGGTCATCGGGGGCGGGGTGCCGGTCGCCGCCTATGGCGGGCGTCGCGATCTGATGTCGCAGGTCGCGCCCGACGGGCCGGTGTACCAGGCGGGAACGCTCTCAGGAAATCCGCTCGCGATGGCCGCGGGGATCGCGACGCTCACTGATCTCACTCCGGCCGTGCACGACACCATCGCGCAGCGCACGCGTGCCCTGGTCGAAGGGATGCGCGGCATCGCGGCGCGGCGCGGCGTGCCGTTCACTGCCGACTGTGCCGGCTCGATGTTCGGCTTCTTCTTCCGGGCCGAACCCGTGCGCTCGTTCTCCGATGCGCGTACATCCGACGTGGCGCTGTTCAAGCGCTTCTTCCACGCTGCGCTGGCCCGTGGCGTCTATCTCGCTCCGTCGCCCTACGAGGCGGGATTCACCTCGGCGGCGCACGGCGACGCCGAGATCGCGCTGACGCTCGAGAAACTGGATGCGGCGCTCGCCGAGGCGCGCTCGTAGCCTGCGCCGGAGCGCGACACTGGCGCTCGCGGTCGTGGCGCTCGTCGTCGCGTGCACGACGGCGCGGCGTCGCGTGGGTACCACCACCACCATCTCCGCCGGAGAGGTCGAGCGGTCGGCGCGTAGCCCGCGTGACGCATCGGAGCGCACCGTGCGCATCCTCCTGGCGGGAAAGCAGCAGTCGGTACGTCTCACAGCCGACGGCGGATGGCGGATGTTCTCGCCGGACGGCACGACGCTGCTCGCGCTGCCGCAACCAGGCGAGCGTTGGATGCTGGAGCAGGAGGGGCGCGCGGTGAGCGCGCGCCGGGAGGACTCTCGGGCGGTGCCGCTGCGCGATTCGCCGATCGTCGTGCGGCCTCTCGACCCCGGCGGCACCATCTCGTTCAATGGGCGGCGCTGGCGCGGGGAGCTGCTGGTGTTCGCCGGCGACGACGGGCTCGTCGTGGTCAACCGACTCCGCATGGACGACTACCTGCGCGGCGTCGTGCCGCTGGAGATCGGCACGACATCGGCGGCCGACGCCGCCGCGGTGGAAGCGCAAGCGGTCACGGCGCGAAGCTACGCGGTCACGCGGATCGCTGACGCGCGACGGACCTACGACATGACCGCCACGACCCAGGATCAGGTGTATGGTGGCGCCGACGCCGAGACCCGCGTCGGCAACGTCTCGGTCGATGCGACGCAGGGGCTGGTGCTGCTCTACGGCGGCCGGGTAGTGAACGCGCCGTATCACGCGAACTGTGGCGGGAGCACCGCGTCGCCGCAGGATTCGTGGCGTGCGGCGGCGGAGCCCTACCTGCAACGCGTGAGCGACCAGATCCCGGGCACGACGCGCTACTACTGCGACCAGGCGCCGCGCTTCCGTTGGACGCGTACGTTCCCGGCCGACGAGCTCCGTCAGGCGATCGGGCGCTACGTCCGCACGCTGCCGGGCGGCGCCGGCGGGATCGGCGCGGTGACGGGGGTCGCAGTGACTACGGTGACACCGGCTGGTCGCGTCGGTACACTGACGGTGGACACCGATCGCGGGCGCTGGACGCTGCGCGGCAACGAGATCCGCTCGGCGCTGCGCACGGTTGCTGGCGACTTGCTGTACAGCACCTATTTTTCCGTCGACGTCGTTCCGGGACGAGCCGGAGTGGAGAGCCTGATCCTCAAGGGCGGCGGCAACGGGCACGGTGTGGGCATGTGCCAGAGCGGCGCGATCGGACGCGCGCGCGCCGGGCAGGACTTCCGCACGATCCTTCGCACCTATTATCCCGGGACCACGGTTGGCACGATCCAGTGATCCCCAGCTAGCCGCCGAACGCGCCGAAGGGCGCGCCGCGAGTACTCCGCTGCGCGTCGGCGTCGTGGGCGCGGGCGCCATCGCGCAGGTTGCGCATCTGCCCGTCCTCTCGAAGATGCGCGGCGTCGAGCTCATCGCCTTGTGCGACAACGACCGACCGAAGGCGCGCGCGCTGGCTGATCGGTTCGGGATTCCCGATGCGTACACCGACATCGAGGACCTGCTCGAGGCCGACGGGCTGGAGGCAGTCGTCGTGGCGACGCCGAATCATCTGCACGAGCCGCACGTGCTGAGCGCCATCGCGGCGGGGATGGACGTGCTGTGCGAGCGCCCGATGGCGCTGACGGCCCGCGGCGCCGAACGCATCCTCAACGCCGCCGCGCGCGCCGATCGCAAGGTGCTGGTGGCGAACAACCACCGGTTCCGCAGCGACGTGCAGGCGCTGTCGGGATTCCTGCGCGGCAACGAGCTCGGGAAGCTCAGCGGGATCCGCGCCGGCGCCTATCATCACCGCCGCGCGGACCAGGGATGGCGGCAGCGGCGCGCCGAGAGTGGTGGCGGCGCGTTCTTCGACTATGGTCTGCCGCTGCTCGATCTCGCGCTGTGGCTGGCCGACTCGCCGGAACCCGAGCGCATCGTCGCGCACATGGAGCGCGGCGCGGGGAAGAACGCGGTCGAGGAGGCGATGCTCGTGCAGCTGCGGTGCGGGAACGGTGCGGTGTTCAACTTCGACGTGCTCGGCGACTACATCGGCGAGGATGAGCGCTGGTGGTTCGAGACGCTCTCGACGCGCGGCAGCACGCGACTCGCGCCACTGCGCGTCGTGAAGGAGCTGCACGGCCGGCCGACGGACGTCTCACCGGGCGGCGCGGCGGCACGCGAGAGCGCGTTCATCCAGTCGTATCGCGCCGAGCTCGCGCACTTCGTCGCGGTGATCGTTGGGG
>DATFOL010000344.1:0-30611 GCA_035265545.1 Gemmatimonadaceae bacterium
GTCCCCAGCCGAACACCAGCGCCGGCCCGAGCACGATGTTGATCGCGTTCGCCAACCACAGCGTGCGCATCGCCGTCGCCGCATCCCCGGCGCTGCGGAACACCGAGTTGATCAGGAAGAGCAGCACCACGCTCGCATTGCCGCCCAGCATCACGCGCGTGAACGACACGTTCTGGATCACGCCCGGCGACGCGCCCATGATCGTGAGCAGGCGTGGCGCGAACAACGCGCCCAGCAGGCCGATCACCACCGACAGGGCCAGCCCGAACAGGATGACTTGCGCCGCGGTATGTGCGGCGCCCTCGGCGTCCTTCTCGCCGATGCGCCGGGCCACCATCGCGCCCGCGCCGATGCTCAGGCCCATCGCCAGGGCGTACAGGATCGTCATGAACGATTCCGTGAGCCCGACCGTTGCCACCGCGTCGGCGCCGAGGTGTGCGACGACGAACACGTCGACGATGACGAAGACGCTCTCCATGAGCATCTCCAGCACCATCGGCACGGCGAGGATGAAGATCGCGCGACCAATGGGTCCTTCCGTGAAATCCCGACCGTGCGCACCGGCGAGCGCTTCGCGCACGGCGCCCCACAACGACTGGGGCGGCGGCGTGTCGCTCGTCGTGAGTATTTGTGCCGGACTAGACATGGAGTTCCTTGCGATGGATGCCCGGGCGCCGCACTCGTTGGGAATCGTCGGCGCCGAAAAGAGATCGCCCCGTCTGCGGGGCAGCGCAGACGGGGCGAGGATCGCTCCGGGAGCCGAGGCGGGTGGTCCCGCTACATCGCTCCGTTGTCTGCGCCGTGGCTCGTGCCTACCGTGACGTCGCACATCGTCGACGTGACGTCGGCGACGCGGACAGCGGTGAGGCGGGTGAGGGCGCAGATGATCATCAATCGACTCCGGTGAGTGCGAACCCAGTCTAGGTGAGACGGGGGAGATCGTCAAGACGGTGGTGCGAGGTGGGGAGTGGGAAGTTCGACGCAACGGCGTCCCGAGCGGCGTTTGCAGTCACTTCCCACCTCCCACGCCCCACGGCCTACATCCGCAAAAGCCCGTCGATCCGCTCCGCGATCTGCTCCGCATCCGGCAGCACCGCGTCCAGCAGATTCGGATGATACGGCATCGGCACGTCGTCCACGGCAAGCCGTTCGATCGGTGCATCGAGATGCCAGAACGCCTCGCGCGCCAGCACCGCGGCGATCTCCGCACCGAACCCCGCCGTCGACGTGTCTTCGTGCACGATCAGACACCGGCCCCTCCGCCGCACCGACTCGAGCACGGCCCCGCGATCCCACGGCGCGATCGTGCGCAGGTCGATGAGGTGGACGTCGCCATCGTGTCGGTTCGCTGCCTCGCGGCAGCGGTGCACCATCGCTCCCCAGCTCACCACGGTGATGCGGTCGCCCTCGACCACCGTGCGCGATCTGCCGAACGGCAAGACGTAGTCGTCGCCGGGATAGCGTGCGCTCCCTTCGCTCGTCATGAGCAGCGAGCGATGCTCGAAGAAGATCGACGGGTTGGGGCTCCGCATCGCCGTGCGCAGCAGTCCCACCGCATCCGCGGCGTTCGATGGTACCGCGACCTGCCAGCCGACGGCGTGCGCCCACAGCACTTCGCCCGTCACGGAGTGCCACGGGTCGCCGACGTCCTTGCCGAATCCCCCCGGCATGCGCACCACGATCGGCGCGGCGAACTGGTTCGCCGTTCGCCAGCGCAGCGTCCCGCAGTTGTTCAGCTGCTCCTGCGCCGGATCCGCGTACTTGCGGAACTGGATCTCCGCGACGGGCACGAGCCCGGCGATCGCCATCCCCACCGCGCGCCCGATGATCCCTTCCTCCGACAGGCTGGTATCGAACACCCGGTCGGCACCGAAGCGCTTCTGCAGACCCTCGGTCACCATGTGCACGCCGCCTTTCCGGCCGACGTCTTCGCCGAACACGACGACTTTCGGATTCACCTCGAGCTCGCGCGCGAGCGTGCGGCGTACGGCTTCCGCGAGCCGCACGAAGTCGCCCTCGGTCGACGGCTCCTCGGTGCCATCCAGCGCTCCGCGTTCCGCGTCGCTCATTCCGCCCAGCGTCACGGGGTCGCTTTCGCGCGGCTGCTCGGCGTAGATGAACCGTCGCACGTCGGCGGGCTCCGGTGCCGGCCGCGCGCGGGCCGCCTGCAGCCCCGCCTCCACGTCATGCGCCACCGTGGCCTCGAGCGCCGTCCAATCCTCCGGGGACATGAACGACGGCACGAGGAAGTTGCGCAGGTTGGGCAGGGGATCGCGCGCGAGATCCGCCGCGATCTCCTCTTCGGTGCGATACCCCTTCTGGTTGTCGGGACCCGAGTGACTGCTCAACCGCGGAACGGTGAGCCGCACCAGCGCGGGTCCCTCGCCGCCGCGCACATGGTCTACACACTCGGCGATCAGCCGTGCGGCCTCCGCGGGATCGCAGCCGTCGCCGTCGCGGACGAACAGGTTGGTGAACGACGCGAGGTTCTTCGCGATGTTCGCTCCCGGCGTCTGAAGATCGCTCTTCACCGAGATGCCCAGGCCGTTGTCGTCGATGTAGAACAGCATCGGCAGCTTGAGCGTCGTCGCGATCGTCAGCGCGGACCAGAAGCCGTTCGTCGCCGCCGACGCTTCGCCGCCGAGCACGACCGCGATCGAACCCGCCCAGCTTCGATCGCCCAGCGTGTCGCGCCGGTACACGATCGACTGCGCCCATCCAGCTGTGGGGGTGTACTGGGAGCCGACGTCGCCGGCCATCGGCAACGCGATGCATCCTTCGACCTTGGGCAGATTACCGACCACGCCGATGTCGCGACCATCGCTGAACCCGCCCGCGCGGCCGAGGGGGCTGCCGAGCGCATCCTCGATCGAGAGACCGAGCGTGAGCAGCAGCGGACGGCAGCGGTAGTAGGCACCCGCCGCGTCGTGCGGACGATCGAGCAGCGTACCGAGGATGGACTGACCGAGGTCGTGACCCCGCGCCGAGAACTGGTAGAGCACCAGATGCTCGCGCGGCACCGACGTCTTGCTGCGGTTGGTCGCCTCCTCGAGATCGTCGAGA
The DNA here is from genome assembly GCA_035265545.1 of Gemmatimonadaceae bacterium. Classification (GTDB taxonomy): domain Bacteria; phylum Gemmatimonadota; class Gemmatimonadetes; order Gemmatimonadales; family Gemmatimonadaceae; genus AG11. Next base: position 3,064 of record DATFOL010000344.1, read on the forward strand.
GCCCGCGACACGAGCACGTTGTACGCGATCCGACGCCAGTCGAATCGCGGATCGACGGCGGGACGGGACGGCGTACGGCGAGTCTTGGGTGGCGCGGCGTGCGTCATCGGACGGGGCGGTGGCGACGGGGCGAGCCCTCGGCGGCGGGCAGTCAGTGAAATCTGGCCTCGGGACGGCTGGAAGGGGAGCCGTCGCCCGTGCGATCGGCGGAACCCGCGAATACCTTTCGCGATGATGTCGAACCAGCACATCCAGGCCGAGCTGCGGGACGGCGTGCTGAAGCTGACGCTGAACCGTCCGGACGTTCTCAACAGCTTCAACGCGCGCATGGCGGACGAGCTGTCCGCGGCGCTCGCCGGCGCGGAGCGCGATGGCGCCGTCCGCGCCATCCTCCTCACGGGCACCGGTCGCGCGTTCTGCGCTGGACAGGACCTGAGCGAGGTGATGCCGGGCGATCAGGGCGCGATGCCCGATCTGGGCGAAGTCGTGCAGCGCCAGTACAACCCGATCGTGCGCACCATCCGCACGATCGAGAAGCCGGTGGTCTGCGCCGTGAACGGCGTGGCAGCCGGAGCGGGTGCCAACATCGCGCTCGCCTGCGACCTCGTGATCGCCGCCGAGAGCGCGACCTTCGTCCAGTCGTTCGCGAAAATCGGTCTGATTCCCGACAGCGGCGGGACGTTTCTCTTGCCGCGTCTCATCGGCCTGCAGCGCGCGACGGCGCTCGCGATGCTGGGCGAGAAGTTGGACGCGACGCGCGCCAGGGAGTGGGGGCTGATCTACGACGTGGTGCCCTCCGCCACGCTGGCCGACACGAGCTTCGAGCTGGCGAGGCGCCTCGCCGCGATGCCCACGCGCGCGCTTGGCCTGATCAAGCGCGGGTTCAACGCGGGGATGCGAAACGAGCTCGACGAGCAGCTCGCGCTGGAGGTGGAGCTGCAGCGTGAATGCGGCCGCACCGACGACTACGCGGAGGGTGTGCAGGCATTCGTCGAGAAGCGGAAGCCGCGATTCACGGGCTGCTGACGTGGGTACCACGACACTCTCCGTCGGTGTGGTGGGTGCGGGTGCGATGGGGCGCGGGATCGCGCAGGTCGCTGCCGCGGCGGGTCATCGGGTCGTGCTCGGAGACGCCAACGCGGGCGCGGTCGATCAGTCGCGGGACGCGATTCGCGCGTCGCTCGCGCGGGACGTCGCCAAGGGGCGCCTCGGTGCGAGCGACGCCGACGCTGTCATCGCGCGGATCGAGGACGCGGGGAATCCCGCGAACGGGCTCGGCGCCTTCGCGTCCTGCGGCGTCGTGATCGAAGCGGTCGTCGAGGAGTTGACGGTGAAGCGCGCGCTGCTCCAGGCGCTCGAGGGCGTCGTGGAGCGCGACGTCCTCCTGGCGACCAACACGTCCTCGCTCTCCGTGGCGGCGATCGGTGCGGCGGTCGCGCACCCGGAGCGGGTCGTCGGGATGCACTTCTTCAATCCGGCCCCGCTGATGGCGCTCGTCGAGATCGTGCCGGCCATCACGACGTCCACGGATGTCGCGCAGCAGGCGGGTAGCCTGGCCCGGGCGTGGGGCAAGACCACGGTCGTCGCGACGGATACGCCGGGATTCATCGTCAATCGCATCGCGCGGCCGTTCTACGGCGAGGCGCTGCGCATCCTCGAGGAGGGTATGGCCGATGTCGCGACGATCGACTGGGCGATGCGTGAAATCGGCGGCTTCCGCATGGGTCCGTTCGAGCTGATGGATCTCATCGGCAACGACGTGAACTTCGCCGTGACGACGAGTGTATTCGAAGGATTCTTCTTCGATTCGCGCTACCGGCCGTCGCTCACCCAACGGCGGCTCGTCGATGCGGGGCTGCTCGGCCGGAAGCGCGAGCGAGGCTACTACGACTACCGTGCAGGAGCGAGCGCGCCCGAGCCGTGCCGCGACGAGGGGCTCGCATCCCGCATCGTCGACCGGATCGTCGCGATGCTCGTCAACGAGGCGGTGGACGCGGTCCGGATGCGCGTTGCGTCTCCCAGCGACATCGAGCTGTCCATGACGAAGGGCGTCAATTATCCCCACGGGCTGCTCGCGTGGGGCGATCAGATTGGTCCGGCCGAAGTGCTTCGGCGGCTCGAAGCGTTGCGCGACGAGTATGGCGAGGAGCGCTACCGTCCCAGTCCACTGCTCCGAGCGCGAGTACGCGAAGGCAAACCACTGCAATGACCCACGCATTCATCCTCGACGGCGTTCGCTCGGCTGTGGGCAACATCGGTGGGCAGCTCAGCGAGGTGCGCCCGGACGACCTCGCCGCGCACGTCATCCGCACGCTGCTCGCACGACATCCGAGCCTCGATTCGGCGCGCATCGCCGACGTGATCCTCGGCTGCGCCAATCAGGCCGGCGAGGACAACCGCAACGTCGCCCGAATGGCGCTGCTCCTCGCCGGCCTGCCGACGAGCGTTCCCGGCGAGACGGTGAACCGTCTCTGTGCCTCGGGCATGACCGCCGCGGCGCACGCCGCGCGTGGCGTGCTGCTCGACGAGGGTGAGCTCTACGTCGCCGGCGGCGTGGAGAGCATGACTCGCGCGCCCTACGTCTTGAGCAAGGCGAGCAAGCCCTTCGCCCGCGACGTCGAGCTGTTCGACACGAGCCTCGGCTGGCGATTCATCAACCCGGTGCTGCGCGAGCGTTATGGCACCGACTCGATGGGGCAGACGGCGGAGAACGTCGCCGAGCAGTACGGAGTGAATCGCGAGGATCAGGATGCCTTTGCCGCGCGGTCCCAGGCAAAGGCCGCGGCGGCACGCGCGGCCGGTCGGTTCGATGAAGAGATCGCGCCGCTCGAGATCGCGCAGAAGAAGGGACCGGCGAAGCGAATCGATCGGGACGAGTTCATTCGTCCCGATACCACCGTGGAGGTGCTCGCGAAGCTGAAGCCGGCGTTCCGCACCGACGGCAACGGCAGCGTCACTGCGGGGAACTCGTCCGGCCTCAATGACGGCGCGGCGGCGCTGCTCGTCGGTTCCGAGCGCGTCGCGCGCGAGCTCGGCGTCGAGCCGATGGCGCGCATCGTCGCCACGGCCGTCGTCGGCGTGGAGCCGCGGTGCATGGGAATCGGACCGGTTCCGGCGACGCGCCGCGTGCTCGCGCGCGCGGGCATCGAGCTCGACGCGGTCGGTGTGATCGAGCTCAATGAGGCGTTCGCCGCGCAGGTGCTCGCGAGCCTTCGCGAGCTCGGCGTCGCCGATGAGGATCCACGCGTCAATCCGAATGGCGGCGCCATCGCGCTGGGTCATCCGCTCGGCATGAGCGGCGCGCGGCTGCTCCTCACCGCGGCGCACGAGCTGCGGCGCACCAGGCAGCGCTACGCGCTCGCCACCATGTGCGTAGGCGTGGGGCAGGGGATGGCGACGATTCTGGAGCGCGTCTAGATGGCCAACGTGTTCGCCTTCGACGGGTTCGTTCCGGTCATTCACGAGAGCGCCTTCATCCATCCCAACGCGACGGTGACGGGCAACGTCGTCATCGGCCGTGACGTGTACGTGGGACCGGGCGCGGCGATCCGGGGCGATTGGGGCGGCATCGTGATCGAGGACGGGTGCAACGTCCAGGAGAGCTGTACCATCCACATGTTCCCCGGTGTCACCGTGCACCTCGAGCGCAGCGCGCACATCGGACATGGTGCCATCGTGCACGGGGCACGTATTGGCGAGAACGCGCTGATCGGGATGAACGCCGTGATCATGGACGGCGCCGTCGTCGGCGGCGGGAGCGTCGTCGGCGCGCTCTGCTTCGTGCCGGCCGAGATGCAGATCCCGGCACGTTCGGTGGTCGTGGGCAATCCGGCGAAGATCGTGAAGCAGGTGAGCGACGAGATGCTCGCTTGGAAAACGGAAGGAACCGCGCTGTACCAGGCGCTCCCGACCCGCCTTCGCGCGTCGTTGCAGCCGTGCGAGCCGCTGCGCGAGGTACCCGCCGGTCGTGAACGGCAGGAGATGAGCTACCGCACATGGAGAGAGACCAGAGCGTGAGACACTTCCAGAGCTACGCCGTGGGCGAGTGGATCACGGGCGGCGGCACGGGGACGGCGCTGTACCACGCGGTGACCGGCGAGCAGATCGGCCTCGCGTCGAGCGACGGGCTCGACTTCGCCGCGATGCTCGAGCATGGACGCGCCGTCGGTGGGCCGGCGCTGCGACGGCTCACTTTCCACCAGCGCGCGCGGATGCTCAAGGCTCTCGCGCTCCATCTCACGGAGCGGAAGGAAGAGTTCTATCGGGTGTCTGCCTTCTCGGGCGCCACGAGAGGCGACTCGTGGATCGACATCGACGGCGGGATCGGGACGCTGTTCGCCTACGCGAGCCGCGGCCGGCGCGAGTTCCCCGACGAGACCTACTACGTGGATGGCGGGCCCGAGGCGTTGAGCAAGGGTGGCACGTTCATCGGTCGCCACATCTGCGTGCCGCTCGAGGGCGTCGCGGTGCAGATCAACGCGTTCAACTTCCCCGTCTGGGGGATGCTCGAGAAGCTCGCGACGTCGTTCCTTGCCGGGATGCCGAGCATCGTCAAGCCGGCGACGGTGACGTGCTACCTCGCGGAGGTCGTCGCCCGCGCGATCGTCGACTCGAAGATCCTGCCAGCCGGAAGCCTTCAGTTGATCTGCGGGAGCGCGGGCGATCTCCTCGACCATCTCGACAGCCAGGACGCCGTCGCCTTCACGGGCTCCGCCGCCACCGGTCTCCAGCTCCGCAGCAGCCGCGCAATCCTCGAGCACAACGTCCGCTTCAATCAGGAGGCGGACTCGCTCAACTTCTCCATGCTCGGTCCCGATGCGGCGCCCGGCAGCGACGAGTTCGACCTCTTCGTCAAGGAGGTCGTGAAGGAGATGACGGTGAAGGCGGGGCAGAAGTGCACCGCGATCCGACGGACGTTCGTGCCCGCTGGAATGGTCGACGACGTGGTGGCCGCGCTCCGGAAGCGACTCACCGGCGTGAAGGTCGGCGATCCGGCTATCGAGGGCGTACGCATGGGTCCTCTCGCGGGCCGCTCGCAACGACGAGAGGTCGCATCCAATACCGACCGCCTCCGCGCCGCGACCGCGCTGCTGCACGGTGGCCCAGATGCCTTGGAGGTCGTCGGCGCCGACCCCGAGAAGGGCGCCTTCTTCCCCGCGACGCTGCTCTACGCCGACGATCCATTCGCGCGTGCCGAGCCGCACGACGTGGAAGCGTTCGGGCCCGTGAACACCGTGATGCCGTACGGTTCAGTCGACGAAGCCATCGAGCTCGCCAAGCTTGGCAAGGGAAGTCTGGTCGGATCCCTGTTCACCGCGCGCGACGACGTGGCGCGCCAAGTCGCGCTCGGCACCGCCGCGTATCACGGCCGCCTCATGCTGGTGAACCGGCACAGCGCGAAGGAATCGACCGGACATGGGTCCCCGTTGCCGCACCTGGTGCACGGCGGCCCCGGGCGCGCTGGGGGTGGCGAGGAGATGGGCGGTGTGCGCGGCGTGCTTCATTACATGCAGCGCACGGCGCTGCAGGGCGCACCGCAGACACTCACCGCGGTGACGCGCGAGTGGAGCAGGGGTGCCGCCGAGCGCACCGATCGGGTGCATCCGTTCCGCAAGTACTTCGAGGAGCTCGAGGTCGGCGAGACGCTCATCACTCATCGTCGCACGGTCACCGAGAGCGACGTCGTCAACTTCGCTGGCATCTCGGGCGATTTCTTCTACGCGCACATGGACGACGTCGCCGCCCGCGACTCGTTGTTCGAGCGCCGGGTCGCGCACGGTTACTTCGTGCTCTCGGCGGCGGCGGGACTGTTCGTCGATCCGGCACCCGGTCCCGTGCTCGCGAACTACGGGCTCGAGGGACTGCGCTTCGTGAAGCCGGTCTACATCGGCGACACCATCCGGGCGCGTCTCACCTGCAAGCAGAAGACGGCCAAGGAGGATCGCGAGGGGCAGATCCCGCAGGGCGTCGTGCACTGGGACGTCGAGGTCACTAATCAGGACGCGGAGACCGTCGCGGTGTACACCATCCTCACGCTCGTCCGGCAACGCCGCGGCGCGGATGCTCCCCTCACCGCGCCGACCGTCGAGGCCTCACTCGCTCGCGAAGCACCGGCACAAGTGGCCTCGCCAGGTCGCGAGGCGCTCACCGAGCCTGGCTCGGCGCCCGTCCGCGTCTCGTAGCCGAGAGTCGAAGCGGTCGATGCGAGCCGGTTACAGCCCCTGCGCGGGGATCGTCGAAGGAGCATGACGGCACCCCCGAACAGCGTCGAGGTCCACGACGTCTACGCTCCCGAATTCGATCGTTCGAGCCGGCGCGGTCGCGCGAGCGAAGCCTGGCGCGGTCATCTGGTTCCGCTCGACGGGCTCCGCGGGCTCGCCATCCTCCTGGTGCTGCTCCTGCACTTCACGACGGACATGGAGCTCGCCGACGGTACCCTCGCGGCGGGCGTGCGCTCGGTGTTCCAGATCGGTTGGATCGGCGTGGATCTCTTCTTCGTGTTGTCGGGATTTCTCATCACGGGCATCCTCGCCGACAACAAGGGGAGCGATCGGTACTTCTCCGCGTTCTACGCGCGGCGTGCGCTTCGCATTCTTCCCGTCTATTTTCTCGCCGTCTTCGCCGCGTTCCATCTGCTGCCGCGGCTCTTCGATGGCTTCGACACGGGAGGCCTTCGCACGGAGTCGGCGTTCTGGCTGTTCCTGATGAACTTCGTGCAGCTTCCCGACCAGCTCGCGCGAACGGTCGGCCACTTCTGGAGTCTGGCGATCGAGGAGCAGTTCTACCTCATGTGGCCACTCCTGGTGTTCCTCGTCACACCACGACAGGCCCGAAGGATCGCGCTTCTCACCGTAATCCTCTCACCGATGGCGCGGTACGTCGCCATCCTGACTGGCGTGAGCGGTGGCTCGATCTACCATTTCACTCCGTTTCGCCTCGACGGCCTCGCGACGGGCGCATTCATCGCGCTCTCGATGCGGGACGCGGAGGCACGCGGCGGTCTCGATCGGTTGTCGAGGATCGCCGGCATCGGGGCGAGCGCGGTCGCCGTCGTGCTGTACGGGCCCGTGCACATCCCGGAGCCGCTGTCGTACCGTCTCGACTTCACGATCGGGTTCTCTTCGCTCTGCATCGGCTTCGGCGCGCTCCTGACGCGTGTCGTGCTCGCCGCGCCCGATGCTCGCCTTTCCCGCGTGCTCTCGTCGCGCGCCTTGGTCACGCTCGGCACCTACAGCTACGCCATGTACCTGGTCCACGTGCCGCTGCTCAGGGTCGTGTCCAAGCTCGCCGCGCCGCCGCAGTGGCCGGGGAGTCAGCAGTGGCCGCTGCTTTGGGTGCTGGGCTACACGACCGTGCTGGGCTTGCTCACGCTCGGCGTGGCCATGGTCAGCTGGCATCTCGTGGAGAAGCGGTTCCTCGCGCTCAAGCGGCATTTCCCGTACGCCCGTTCGGCGTGACGGAGCTTCGTGTCTTCTCACGCCGACTCGCCGGAACCGATCGATGACGTCCGACACGGAACGATGGAAGGAGCTCGACGCCGCGAGCTACGATGGTGTCGCCGAGGCGTTCGATCGCCATAGCCAGCGCCTCTCCGGCAAGGCGGCCAATCGTCTCGCGTCGTTGGTTGGGATCACTTCCGCGGACCGGGTTCTCGATGTCGGCACCGGCACGGGGCTGCTCCCGTTCCTGTTGGCGAGTGCGAGCGAAGCTCCAGCGTCCATCCTCGGGATCGACATCTCGTCCGGGATGATCGAGACGGCGCGTCGCCGGCTGCGCGAGGAGCGTGGTTACGACCCGCGCATCCGATTCGAGCGCATGGACGCCGAGCGCCTCGACCTGGAGTCGGAGCGCTTCGACGTGGTGCTCTCCGCCTTCGCGCTCACACATGTGCCGCGCCCCGCGCTCGCGATGGCCGAGATCTTTCGGGTGCTGCGGCCCGGGGGACGCGTGGGCATCGCCCTCGGCAGCCAGCCGCCCTCGCCCTCCGGCGCTCAGCTACGCCACGCCATCGCGGAGATCGGGCGGCGAATCGAGCAGCTACGTGGCCGGCGTCTCACCGCCGATCTGCTGGATCGCATCGTCGACCGCCGTTTCGGTGGCTCCGTCGACGTGCCGGAAGGCGCACCGCTCGCGACGCGACTCAACCGCGTGCCGTTGCTTCAAGGAATCGCGCGGGGTGCCGGCTTCGAGGCGATCGAGACCTCCTGGAAGAACTACCAGAACGAGGTCGAGAGCCCCGATGAGTTCTGGGACATTCATCGCACGATTCGCAGCGACTCGCGAAAGCGCCTGCTCGTCGCGCCTCCCGGGATCGAGCAACAGGTCCACGAGGAGTTCATGGCGGAGTGTCGGCGCACACTCGCGAGAGGCGGAGTTTTGGCCTTCCCCATCTCCGTGGTGTTCGTGACGGCGCGAAAGCCGTCGGCGCGGACATGACGGGCGCGCGCGCTCATCGATGGAAGGACGCATGACGCTCCCAGCCCAGGGGGTCGCCGATGCTCCTCGGGTGGCCGCGGCCGCCGGATCGGGACGTCGCTGGCGGCTCGGGGTCGACGTGCGCCGCCTGCTCGGGGTGCGGACCGGCGTCGCCCGGGTCGTGCACTCCATCCTCACCGAGTGGCAGCGGCTGCCGATGCCCTTCGACGAGGTGCGCCTCCTCTCCCCTCGTCCGCTTCCCCCGGGGTTGCTGCCACCGCATCCCAAGTTCCGGAGCGTCGTGGTGGGGCCGAACGCCCCCGGGTTGCTCTGGGAGCAGGTCGTCCTGCCCGCGCGGGTGCGCGACCTCGACGTGCTGCTCGCGCCTTCCGACACGATGCCCGTGGTCGCGCCCTGGAAGCGGGTGGTGATGATGTACGCGTACTCGCCCGAGATGGCCGCCAGCTTCTCCTGGTCCGCCCGGATCCGCTGGGAGCCATTCGCCCGCAACGCGGCATGCCATGGCGACGCGATCATCGTCTCGAGCCGGAACATCCTGGAGACCCTCGAGCTCGGGCTCGGCGTGAAGGTCCCCCGGGAGCGGGTGCACTACGCCCCACTCGCCGCCGATGCGCGCTTTCACCCGCGAGACCCTGCCGATCCCGAGCTTCGCGCCGCGCTGCAGCGCTACGGAGTGGCGAACGGACCCTACGTGCTGTTCGTGGGGAAGCTGTCACGTCGTCGGCACATCCCTGAGCTCCTGCAGGCGTTCCGTGAGATCAGCGGAGAGGTGCCACACCGCCTCCTGCTCGCGGGCCCGAACCTGCTGCAGCTCGACGTCGAGGGGTTGATCGCCGGGCTTGGGCTGGAAGAGCGAGTCCTCTATCATGGCTTCGTCCCTGACGCGGACGTGCCGCTCCTGTACGCTGGCGCGGGACTGTTCGTGCTGGCGAGCGAAGGGGAGGGGTTCAGCCTCACGACGCTGGAGGCGATGCAGAGCGGCGTGCCCGTCATCACGCTCGACCGGCCGAACATGGTCGAGGTGACGGAGGGGGCGGCCTATCTGGTTCCCGACGGCCGCACCGAGACACTCACCGCAGCCATGCGAGCGGTCCTGGGAAACGCGCCGCTGCACGCCGATCTGCGCGCCCGTGGGCTGGAGCGCACCCGGGTGCTGACCTGGTCGCACATGGCGCAGCAGTCACTGGACGTCCTGTGGTCGGTCGCCTCGGGCGGCTCGCGCTGACCAGCCGCGGCCCCGCGTTGGTTCGACGGCGAATGACCAGACCCAATCTATAGCGCGAAGTGCAGGGCGTAAGTCGTTAGCGCGTTGCTCGTTGCGTCATACAGTTCATGCTCTGCGCGATCTCGGATCGCATGCTGGACTCAGGACATAGACCCGATCTCGAAGGCGGATCCGCCAAGCGTCGCTAGAGAAGTCTGCGGAATCTCGCGAGCCCACTTGTCGTCGTTGCCGCGCTAAGGCCTGCCGCCCCGACACATCGGTCCAGCCACGGCGCGCCCTTTTGTTGCGGCAGCCCCCGATTCCGCACGGACATTTACATTTGCATGCACATGTCATGGCAACGTTTACGCCCTCTTATGTGACGCCCTTCCCGGGACCGGGGTCTGGTGCGTTATCGTAAGCGCGCGAGAGAGGCAGATCGGGCAGTCGCTTGACGGGTTGCGGGCGGACTCCTATCACTTCCGATTCCGAAAAAAATCGAACACCGTCCGATTCGGCGCCTGCGCCGATCGGGCCGAGGTCCTCGGGCGGTCAAGTCGATCGCTCCCCGAGATTCGGTGTTCCGTCCCGCGCTCCGTACGAACGCCGACGCACGATCATGCGTCGGCACGGGGGACTGCAGGCCCACCCTGCAGAAGTGTACCGATCGGTCTTGCCGCTCAGCGTATGTGGTCCGAGTTGCAAGAACGACGTAAGTGTCGCCGCGTCACTACTGACGGGGCGCGCGAGAGTTTTTCAGCACGTTGTTTTTGCACACCAACCTTCTCCGAGGTACGCACAGTACATGACGAGCAATCTGTATCGCATGCTCGCCGGCGCGGGTCTCCTGGTGGGAATGGTGCCAGTCATGGCATCGGCCCAGCAGGCGGCCACCGTTAGCGGGCGCGTGACCAACGAGGCGGCGGCACCGGTTCCGGGTGCCAGCGTCTCGATCCCAGCGCTGGGCGTTGGCTCGTATACGAGCAACGATGGCCGGTATACCTTCACGGTGCCGGCGAACCGGGTCACGGGTCAGAACGTCTCACTGGTCGCCCGCCGCATTGGCTACACGCCCGTGACGGCGTCAGTCACGCTGTCGGGTACGTCCGTCACGCACGACTTCCGGCTGACGACGGCTACGACGCAGCTCGAGGGCGTGGTGGTCACGGCACTCGGTCTGGAGCGCGAGAAGCGTTCGCTCGGCATCGCGGCGCAGAGCGTTGCGGGCTCTGACCTGAACCAGACGCGCCAGCCGAACATCGTCAGCGCCCTCTCGGGCAAGGTGGCGGGCGTCAAGGTCACGACCTCGACGAACTTCGGTGGGTCTGCCCGCGTCGTCATCCGCGGCGAGAACTCGATCGGCGGCAACAACCAGCCGATCTGGGTCGTCGACGGCGTCGCGGTCGACAACTCGAACTTCACCACGCTCAACCAGCAGCGCGGCGTCGGCGGCATCGACTTCGGCAACGCCATCCAGGATCTGAACTCCGAGGACATCGAGAGCATCTCGGTGCTCAAGGGTCCCGCTGCGGCGGCGCTCTACGGCTCACGGGCCGCGGCCGGCGCGATCATCGTCACCACGAGGTCCGGCAAGAACGCGCCCCGTGGCTTCCAGGCGTCGGCGAGCAGCAACATCACGTTCGATCAGATCAACAAGCTGCCCGACTACCAGAACGAGTACGGCCAGGGCTACCTCGGCCAGTTCTCGTTCAAGAATGGACTCGGCGATGGGCTCTACGACGGCGTCGACGAGAGCTGGGGTCCGAAGCTCGACGGCCGCCTCATCCCGCAGTGGTACAGCCAGGGCGTGCCGGTGCCGTGGGTGCCGTCGCCCAACAACGTCCGCGACTTCTTCGACAACGGCCTGTCCGTCTCGAACAACGTCAGCGCCACGGGCTCGGGTGAGCGGGCGAACTTCCGCCTCTCGTTCGGCAACGACCAGATCAAGGGTATCGTGCCGACGAGCCGTCTCAATCGCCTTACGGCGGGTCTGAACGGCACGGCCTCGCTGAGCGAGAAGCTCCAGGCGACGGCCAGCGTGCAGTACATCAAGAACAAGGGCTACAATCGCCCCGGCACCGGCTACGACGAGCTGAACCCCCTCATGGGCTTCACCTGGTTCGGCCGGAACGTCGATGTTGGCATGCTCAAGACGTTCATGACCGACTCCGCGCTCCAGGTCTACAACACGGAGAACGGCGTGGACTACACCGACATGGTCAACTGGAACTACAACTATCACAGCAATCCGTGGTGGAACGTCGAAAAGAATTCCAATTTCGACGATCGTAACCGCATGATCGGGTCGGCCCAGGTCCAGTACAAGCCTCTGAGCTGGCTGACGGGTATGGTCCGCACCGGCACCGACTTCTACAACCAGAACCGTGGCTTCAACTTCGCCCCGGGCTGGATCGGCGGCTACGGTGGCGATCCGAACACCCTTGGCGACTACTCGGGCGGCGGCTTCCAGAACACTACCGATCTAGTCAACGAGAACAACACCGACTTCCTCCTCACGGCAGTCACCACGCCGATGGAGCGGCTCGGACTGACGATCAATCTCGGCGGCAACCGCCGCGTGCGGTCGCTTCAGCAGCGCTGGCTGGGTACGGACAAGCTGTCCGGCCCCGACATCTACAACATGACCAACGCCGCGATCCTCTACACGCCGGTCCAGTACGACGAGCGTCGTCAGATCAACTCGCTCTATGGCACGACGCAGTTCGCATTCAACGATTACTTCTTCGTCGACGTGACGGGCCGCAACGACTGGTCCTCCACGCTGCCGAAGGGCAAGAACTCGTACTTCTATCCCTCGGTCTCCAGCTCGGTGGTCTTCTCGGACCTCTTCCCCGCCGTGAAGAACACGGGGTTGAGCTACGGAAAGCTGCGCGCAGCGTGGACCCGCGTGGGTAGCGATGCGAACCCGTATCTGCTCAGACTCGCTTACGACAACGGCGACGGATACTTCGGCAACGCGCGGTTTGCGGTGCCGAACACGCTCACCAATCCCGAGCTCAAGCCGGAGCAGACGCAGGCTTGGGAACTGGGCACGGAGCTGAGCTTCCTCGACGGGCGCGCCGGTCTGGACTTCACGTACTATCAGAAGAAGACGACCGACCAGATCCTGTCGGCCAGCGTTGCGCCGAGCACCGGCTACACACGCGTAGCCCTCAACGCGGGCGCGCTGTCGAACAAGGGTATCGAGCTCCAGCTCACCGGTTCGCCGATCAAGGCGAGTGCGGCTGATGGCTTCAGCTGGGACGTGACGGCCAACTACGCCCGGAACCGGAACCGTCTCGAGGAGCTCTACGGCAACTCGGACACGTACCAGATCGGCAACCCGTTCTTCAACGTCAGCATCGAGGCGCGTCTCAACCAGCCGTACGGCAGCATCGTCGGCCGCGATTTCCGCAAGGATTCGCTCGGTCGCCTGGTTCTGTCGTCCTCGAGCGGCACTCCGCTGCCGGCGCTCACGACGAGCATCCTCGGCAACATCCAGCCCGACTGGACGGGAGGGTTGATCAACACCTTCCGTTGGAAGGGCTTCGATGTGAGCGGGCAGATCGACGCCCGTATCGGTGGCGAGCTTTACAGCGCGACCACCTCGTGGGGCCGCTACGCGGGCATCCTCGCGGAGACGGTCCAGGGTCGTGAGGATAGCGTCACCGTGTCCGGCGTCCTGGCCAACGGGACGGAGGTCACGCGGAAGGTGAGTGCACAGAACTATTGGCACGGCCAGGGCTACAACTCGGGCGATGCGGCCAACGTGGTGGATGCGAGCTTCGTCAAGCTGCGCGAACTGCGTGTGGGCTGGGCCGTTCCGCAGACGTTGACCCGGGCGCTCAGCGGCTACCGCATGAACATCGCGCTGGTCGGCCGGAACCTCTGGATGCATGCCAACGCGCCGCACATCGACCCTGAGACGGCGTTCAGCGCCGGCAACCTGCAAGGGCTCGAGATGGGCCAACTTCCGTCGACGCGCAGCCTGGGCTTCCAGCTGAGCGTCACCCCGTAAGCGCGCCGACGTCTAACAGAATTCATATAATGATGCGATCGCATATTCTCCGAACGTCACTTGTCGCAGCTTCGTTCGTCGCAGGCCTCACGGCCTGCGACGCCGACAAGCTGACGGAGGTGAACGTCAATCCGAACAACCCCGAGGTCGTCTCGTCGCAGTCCCTGTTCACAAACGGGGTCGTAGGGCTCATGCAGTCGATGCGCGGGAGCGGGCTCACGCATGGTTTCGCGGGAGTGTGGAGCCAGCACTTCGCCGAGATCCAGTACCCCGAGACGGATCTGAACCAGCCCCGGACCGCGAACATCGACACATTCTGGGCGCGATTCTACACGGGCACGATCACGGGTCCGACGATGGGCTCGATGCAGGACCTCAACCAGATCCTGGTACAGTCGCCAACGAGCGTGAACATCGTCGCGCCGACGCTCATCTTCCGTGCGTTCGCACTGGAGACGCTGACCGACATGTGGGGCGACGTTCCCTTCACCGAAGCGGGACGCGGCTCGGAGATCTTGACGCCGAAGTACGACCCGCAGGCCGTCGTCTACGACAGCATCTTCGCGATGCTGACCCGCGCCGTCACGATTCCGGCGCCTTCGGAGGACGTCACCTCGCCGAACTTTGCGCGGATGGGCGATGCCGATCCGGTGTACCCTGGCAAGTCGGCGGCAGGACAGGCTGCGGCCTGGACCAAGTTGGCGAACTCGCTGCATGCACGCGCAGCACTTCGCCTCAGTCAGGTCGATGCCGCGAAGTCGAAGACCGAACTGACCAAGGCGCTCGCTGGCCCGGTGTTCGCCAGCAACGCCGACAACGCCTCCGTTTCCTGGCCCGGCGGTACGCTGGGTAATCCGCTGTGCCTGAACTGGCTCAACGCGGGTTGCGGCGGTACGCGTGACGATCAGCGCGTCTCCGCGCGTCTGGTCGACACCCTCAAGGTGAACGCCGACCCGCGGCTCGCGGCATTCGCCGACCCCACGGGGAACTCCCAGCAGGCTGGCGCGACGATCTGCGACATCGCTTACCGTGGGTACCCGAACGGGTTGGAGGCGCCGAACGAGGTGAATCCGTGCGACCCGGATGAGGGGAATTTCAGCCTGAGCGACTACTCACGCCCGAATATCTCGATTCGGTCGCCGAACTCGCCGAGCTGGATCATGACGTACTCGGAGCTCCTGTTCATCAAGGCAGAAGCGGCCGAGCGTGGCCTTGTCGGCACGCCCGCGCAGGCCGGTGCCTTCTACACCGAGGCAATCAGGGCATCGTTGCAGCAGTGGGGCATCGACCCGGTGGACATCACGGCCTACCTGGGGCGGGCAGACGTGGCCTACAAGGGGGGCGCTGCGGGCCTCAAGCAGATCGCGTACGAGAAGTGGGTCGCGCTGTACAATCAGGAGACCGAAGCGTGGGCCGAGCAGCGTCGTCTCGACTATCCGGTGCTGTCGCCAGGCCCGGACGCCGTCACGACGACGGTGCCGACGCGCATGCCGTATCCCGACAGCGAGAACTCGTTGAACGCCACGAACCTCAACGCGGCGAAGGCAGCGCAGGGTGGAGCCACCGGCACCAGCCTGAGTGGCAAGGTGTGGTGGGACAAGCCGTAAGCAAACACTGATCGCGACGCGGGCCACTGCCGCGTCGACAACGAGGCCCCGAGCGCGTCATGCGCTCGGGGCCTCGTTGTCGTTGGTGGAGGACGCGAATGGAACGCGAGCGGGGTCGGCGACTTGTGCCTGCGTCTGCCCGCGTCGACCCGCGCGAGACATCGCGCGGCAGCGACGAGCGACTCGTTGCATACCAATCTGTGCGCAATCCGCGTCCGCTGCACGTGATCGGCTTCACCGTCACGCCCTCCGCCGCATCGTCGCATTGGATGCATTCGCAGCGCAAAGAACCTGTCAACGGGCTCTAGCGCGCAGAGGTGCGCAAGATCATTCTATCGCATCCAACCCACGTCGGTGTCCCCGCCCAATTGGCCCCGGCGGTTCTTCCCCCCCCGCGCATGCGATTCGTGAGAATCATGGCGCATCCATGCGAGCGCGGCGCAACGGACCACTGCGTTGCCCGCGGCATTTATCCATTTCAGGAGGCGACATGAGAAAGTTCGGCATGTGGCTCGGTACGCTCCTACTCACGTTGCTCATCGCTGCGGATGCATCCGCGCAGCGACGCGTGACGGGCCGGGTCATCGCCACGAGTGGCGAACCGATTGCCACCGCGAGCGTGAACGTGCAGGGCACGACGCTCGGAACGTACACCGCCGAAGACGGCCGCTTCACGCTGGCGAACGTCCCGGGCGGTGCGCAGGTGCTCGTGGTGCGCCGACTCGGCTACAAGCGCGTCAATCGTCCACTGACGGCGACGCAGGACGAAGTGGAAGTTCGCCTCGAGAAGGACGTGCTCGAGCTCGAGCGCCAGGTCGTGACGGGCACCACGACGTCGATCTCCTCGGCAAACTCGGCGAACGCGATCGCGCAGGTCTCGGCCGAGCAGTTGATGCGCGCGCCGACGCCGACGGTGGAGAACGCGCTGCAGGGCAAGATCCCGGGCGCGGTGATCTCGACGAACTCCGGTGCGCCGGGCGGTGGTGCGCAGGTGCAGCTTCGCGGCGTCACCTCCATCAACGCCAACTCCAGCCCACTCTACGTCGTCGACGGCGTCCTTCTCAGCAACGCCGAGATCTCGACGGGTCTGAACTCGATCTCCAACGCCGGTACGCGCGGCGCGATCGTCGGAAGCCAGGACCAGCAGACGAACCGCATCTCGGACCTGAACCCCAACGACATCGAGAGCATCGAGGTGCTCAAGGGCGCGTCGGCGGGAGCGATCTACGGCTCGGTCGCGGCAAACGGCGTCATCCTGATCCGCACCAAGCGCGGCACCACGGGCGCGCCCGTGATCAACGCGAGCCAGCGCTTCGGCAAGTTCCAGCTTTCGAACAAGATGGGCACGCGGTGCTTCGGCTCCGCCGCCGAGGTAGCCGATTGGGCCGGCGCGGCCGGGGCTGCAGACGAAATCGCCGCGTGGGAGGCGGCGACGAACAAGTGCAACGACTTCGAAGAGCAGTTCTACAGCGGCAACTCCCCGTCGTACGAGAGCTCGGTGAGCGTTCGCGGCGGTTCGGCATCGACGACGTACTACGTCGGCGGACTCGCCAAGCGCGACAACGCGATCCAGCCGGGCACCTATTACCAGAAGCAGTCCCTTCAGGCGAACGTCGGCCAGCTGATCGGCACGAAGCTCAACCTGCGCGCGAACAACGAGTTCGTGCACTCGCTCACCGATCGCGGTCTATCGGGCAACGACAACGACGACATCGTGTCGCCAGGCGACATCATCTCGTCCACGCCGTCGTACTTCGACCTCCAGACGAAGCAGGACGGCCGCTATCCGGTGAATCCGTATCTGTCGTCCGGCTCCAACATGTTCCAGAACTCGGAGCTGGTGAAGAACCCCGAGGACGTCTACCGCTACATCGGCAGCATCAACGCGACGTTCGCGGCATTCAGCTCGCCGAAGCAGACGTTCGACGTCACGTTCATCGGCGGCGTCGATGCCTTCTCGCTGAACTCGAAGCTGTTCTCTCCCCCCAGCGCGTATTTCGAGACCAACGACGGTCTTCCGGGTGCGATCACGACGAACAAGACGCAGAGCGTCTACGCGAACCTGAATCTCTCGGGCGCCCACAAGTACATCGCCGATCCGTTCACGGCCACGACGTCGTTCGGCGTGCGGCAGCAGCGCAGGCAGAGCGACGCGATCTACAACTTCGGCGAGAACGTGCCGGCCGGTGTGACGAACGTGAACTTCGGGGTGCAGCAGTCGGTGCTCGAAGACCAGTTCCTCGTGAAGGACTTCGCGTACTACGCCCAGGAAGAGTTCCTCGCCCTGGGTGAGCGGCTTCTTCTGACGGCCGCCATCAACATGGAGCGGTCGAGCGTGAACGGCGACGACTCGAAGTACTACGCCTATCCGAAGGCCGCCGCGTCGTACCGCCTGACGACCCTGCCGAGCTTCGCCAACGACCTGAAGTTCCGTCTCGCGTGGGGCCGCGCGGGCAACCAGCCGCGCTTCGGCGTGAAGTACACGACGCTGCCGTACAGCACGTACAGCGGGCAGCCCGGCGCGCGCGTCTCGCTCACCGTCGGCGCGGCCGACATCAAGCCGGAGACGACCACGGAGCTCGAGGGTGGCTTCGACGCGACGCTGTTCAACGGTCGCCTCGCGACGGACTTCACGCTCTTCCGCAAGGTGGTGGATGATCTGATCCTGCAGGCCAACGTGGCGCCGACGACGGGCTTCTCGTCCCGGTTCGCCAACGCGGGCCAGCTCACCAACAAGGGCATCGAAGTCGGGCTGAGTGCCACGCCCATTCAGACCAGCAACATCTCGTGGCTCTCGCGCACGACGTTCGCCAAGGTATCGGGCACGATCACGCGGCTCGACGTCGCGCCGTTCAACCCGGGCTCGTTCTTCTCGACGCGCTACGGCGCCCCGTATCTCGAGCAGGGCAAGTCGGTGACGACGGTGCAGGCGGTGAACTCGTGCAAGGTGGAGCAGGCGAGCTGCACGGCGGACAACCGCGTCCTCGAGCTGTTCGAGAGCGCGCCGGACTTCACGATGGGCTTCTCGAACGAAGTGAACGTGGGCCCGGTGCGCCTGTACGGGCTGGTCGATTGGCGGAAGGGCGGATTGGCCGCGAACCTGACCGACAACTACTTCGACGCGTCGGGCACGGGTCCGGACACGGCCGTGATGAACAAGCGCAATGCCGACTTCGCCGCCGGCAAGGCGGTGTACCTGCAAGAGGCCGGCTTCGTGAAGATCCGTGAGATCTCTCTCGGATACACGCTGCCGCAGTCGTTGACCCGGAGCCTGTTCCTCAGCCGCGCCAAGGACCTGCGCCTCGAGCTGTCGGGCCGCAACCTGAAGACGTGGACCAAGTACGGCGGGTACGATCCCGAAGTCTCCAACTTCGGCAACCAGAACGTTGGTCGCTTCCAGGACGTGACCCCCTATCCGCCGAGCCGGAGCTTCTGGCTCTCGCTCAACGCTACCCTCTGAGGCCAGAGATACCCGTGAAGAATATCCTACTCGCCCGCCATCTCGTGCTGGCCGCGGTCGCGTCGACCGCGTTCGCAGCCGCGTGCAAGGACAACCCGGCGGTGCCCGAGCTCAACTTCATCCCGGCCGAGATCCTGGCGGACGGGCTCGACAAGCAGTCGGCTCAGCTCCTCATGACCGGCCTCCTCGACCGCGATCGTGGCAGCATCGACCAGCGCTACATGGTGTTCAGCACCACCATGTCGCGCGACATCTATCGCCTCGATTCGGCCGAGCCGCGCTACGTCACGGAAGTCCTCGTCGCGGCGCCGGATCCCGGTGGCTTCGTTGGCGGCTCTGCGTTCACCAACTTCTTCAACGTGATCCGCACGGCGAACACGCTCCTCGGTGGCCTGCCCACGACGAAGCGTGCGGCGCTCGCCCCGCAGTTCCAGCTCACCGATGCGCAGATCGCTGGCGCCGCGGGCGTGGCGCAGACGATCAAGGCGCAGGCGTACTGGCGCGCCATCGAGATGCGCGACACCCTCGGCATCCCGATCGATCTGGACAAGCCGTTCGGCGAGGAGCTCTCGCCATTCGTCTGCAAGAAGAACGTGCTGTCGTACATCGCAGCGCTGCTCGACAGCGCGCAGACCAACCTGAATGCGGCGGGAGCAACCTTCTACTTCCCGCTGCCGGCCGGCTTCACCGCGGCGCAGGCGGTCATCGACTTCAACACCCCGGCCAAGTTCCTGACCTACAACCGCGGGCTGAAGGCGAAGGTCGAGCTGTACCGCGGGTTGGCGGGTGACGCCTCGGCGTACGCGCGCGCCACGACGGCGCTCGCCGCGTCATACGTGAGCCCGACCCTGAGCCTCAAGGCCGGACCGGTCTACACCTATAGCAACGCCGCGAACGAGACCGTCAACCCCACCTTCGACAACAACATCTTCGCCAATCCGAAGGCGCGGGCCGCCATCCAGGCGGGCGACACTCGCGTGGCGAAGTTCGCCACGGGCAGCAGCTCCCGGTACGGCTTCACTGGGAACCCGCGGCTCGAGGAGACCAGGACGGCGGTCGCGGGGAACCAGACCAAGCCGCGTCGCATCCTGAGCAACGAGGAGCTCCTGCTCATCCGCGCCCAGGTCAAGATCGAGCAGAACGACCTCACCGGAGCCGCGGCGGACATCAACACCGTGCGCACCCAGTACGGTTTGACCGCGATCGCCGTACCGGCCACCAAGACCGCGGCGATCGACGCGGTGCTCTACGAGAAGCGCTACTCGCTCTTCTTCGAGGGCGCACAGCGCCTGGTCGACCTGCGGGCGTACGGTCGCTTCAATGCGACCTACCTGACGCCCGAGAGCGCCAACGGCTCGACCGACCCGTTCGTGTCGATGCTCCCGATCCCCAAGTCGGAGCTCGACCAGCGCGGGGGGAACGCAGCGAAGACCTGCTCGTGATCCTGGCAGGGAATTAGCAGCCAAGGCGAACGGCCCGGCGATCGCCGGGCCGTTCGTTTACTCTCCAAACCCTTGGAACGAAGGTGGCCGTCATGACTACGCTCTCCGTCACTCGGTGGCTGCCCTCGTTCGCGCTCCTGCTCGCGCTCTCGGCGGCCTGCCACCAGAAGTCGGCCGCCGACTCGCAGTACCGCGTGAACCCGAACGTCGTGACGCGTGCGGAGCTGGCGGAGGTGGGTACCGGAACCGTGTACGACGCGATCGTGCGCCGACACGGTCTGTTCCTCAAGGACCGCGGCCGGACGTCCATCTACGGCAAGAACATCCCGCGCGCCGTGGTGTTCATCGCCGACACCGAGTACGGCGTGATTGAAACGATGCGCAACCTCCCGGCGGACCGGTACGAGATGGTGCGGTATTATCCGGGTACCGAGGCGAGCGCGAAGTTCGGCAGCCAGTACATAGGGGGAGTGATACAGCTCGTGCCGCGGTACGAGTGAGTGGACGGTGGTGAGTTGGTTAGTGAGTTGATGGGTTGGGGGGTGGAGTGCAGATCCCTCGACTCGCTGCGCTCGCGCGGGATGACAGCGCGCGTCATCCCGAGCGCAGTCGAGGGACCTGCACCTATCGTGGCCTGTGCCGTCCAACTCACCAACTCACCAACCAACTCACCAACCAACTCACCGATCTACCGGTAGCCCGCCGCCTGCATCTCGAATAGCTCCGAATACAGTCCCTCTCGTGCCAGAAGGGCCTCATGCGTTCCTTCCTCGAGCACGCGGCCCTCGCCGAGGACGACGATGCGGTCCGCCATGCGGACGGTGGAGAAGCGGTGTGAGATCACCACCGCCATGCGTCCGGCCATCAGCTGATTGAACCGCACGAAAACCTCGTACTCGGCGCGCGCGTCGAGCGCAGCGGTGGGCTCGTCGAGGATGAGCAGTTGCGCCTCGCGCATGTAGGCCCGCGCCAGAGCGACCTTCTGCCATTCGCCCCCCGAGAGGTCGACACCGTCCTCGAACCGGCGCCCGAGCATCTGGCGGTAGCCTCGAGTGAAGCGCGGCAGCAGGGCCGAAGCGAGCGACCGCTCGGACGCATCGACCACCGCTGCCGGTGGAGGTGCCGCGCTGTCGGCCGGTGCGTCCCTGACCTCAGCCAGGTACCCCGACACCTCATCGATCTCGCCCACTCCGACGTTCTCGTCGAAGCGCATGTCGTAGCGCACGAAGTCCTGGAAGATCACGCCGATGGCCTGACGCAGCGACGCCAGGTCGTACTGGCGAAGATCGACACCGTCGAGCAGGATCCGCCCCTCGGTGGGGTCGTAGAGCCGCGCGAGCAGCTTCGTGATCGTCGTCTTGCCGGCGCCGTTCTCGCCGACCAGCGCGATGCGCTCGCCCGGCGCGATGGTCAGGTCGACGTGGCGGATCGCCCACCGGTCGCTGCCGGGATACTGGAACCCGACGTCCTCGAACACGAAGCCGGCGCGGATCGGATTGGGCACCGGTGCCGCACCCGGGATCGACCGGATCGACGGCTGCATCTCGAAGAAGACGAACAGGTCCTTCAGGTAGAGGCTCTGCTCGTAGATGTCGCTCGCCGAGAGCAGAAGTCGCTGGATGAGATCGCGGCTTCGGCCGAACGCCGCCGCGAGGAAGGTCAGCGTGCCCAGAGTGATCGTGCCCGCCACGGCGCGCAGGAGGATCGTGCCGTACGCGCCGTAGTAGCCCAGTGTACCGACGAACGAGAGCAGGGCGCTCACCAGCCCCTTCCGGATACTCAGCCGGCGGTTCTCCTCGTAGTAGCGCTGCGCCAGCGCCGCATACCGGTCGGTGAGCCAGCCGGCGAGGCCGAACATCTGGACCTCCTTGGCCGTCTTGTCACTGGCGCCCACGTAGCGCAGGTAGTCCAGCTCGCGCCGCTCCGGAGTACGACGGAAGAGCAGGGAGTACGAGAGCGCAGCGAAGTGCGTCTCGCCGAGGAAGCTCGGGAGGATGGCGAGGGTCAGCAGCAGCAGCAGCCACGGATTGTGCGCGACGAGCGCCGCGCCGAGCGTGCCCAGGGTGAGCAGGTCCTGGCCCATCGTGAGCAGCATCGCGATGAGGCCGATGCGGGCGGTGGTCTGGCGGCGCGCGCGCTCGAGATGGTCGTAGAAGTCGGGATCCTCGAACTGGGCCAGGTCGAGTGTCGCGGCGTGGCGCATCAGCCGCACGCTGATGTGGTTCGAGAAGAGGTCGCCGAGGAGGGACTCCACGAGCGCCGATGCGCGAGCGAGCAGCTCGCCCGCCACGACGATCGCCAGCTCCAGCGCGACGACTCGCCACAGATTGTCGAGCGGTTCGCCGGTGGTGCGTGTGAGGCGCACGACCTCGTCGATGATGAGCTTGGCCGCCCACAGCGACGCGACGGGGACGAACGCACGCACCAGGCGGAGGACCACCATCGCCGTCGAGTAGCCGCGATGCGTCTGCCAGACGAGCCGCACGAGCGCCGGGAGGTACCGGAGCGCCTGGAGACGCTCGCGCATCCCGCGCGGCCGCTCCACCGGAGGAAGCGGCGCGCGCGGATCGGTCATGGGAACGGGCACGGTCATACGATCAACCTAATCCGCGTGGCCGTTCGTTCGTGCCCGTGTTGAGGACGAAGCGTCAGAGCCGCCGGACCACTCCGTTCTCCCCGCCGATGACTGCTACGGTGATGCGCGCCGGAAGGTGGCAGCGCGCACGGCGCCGACGTGCGTCCCGTGGAACGTGCGCGCCAGAACGGAGATTCCGTCGGCCGGTACCGCGAGGCGCAGTGGCGCCGTGTACCGCGCCGACGTCGACGAGGGCTCGCTGCCGTCGAGCGTGTATCGAATCTCGGCCTCCGGCAGTGCGCTGCGAAGCTCGACGACGACCGAATCCCCGGTGACGACCCGATTGCGCTCCAGGCCATTGTCCGCGCTCGGGAAGCGATAGTTCACGCCGAGGCGGTCGAGTCCGAGCAGCCGCGGCAACAGCCGCCGACGAAAGCTCTCGTAGTCGCGGCTGCTCTTCGGAGACCACGCCACCTCGGCCAGCGCGAGCGCGCGAGGATATGCCATGTATTCGACGTGGCCGGTATTGTACATGTATTCCGACCAGAGCTGTCCCTGGGTGCCGATGATGTGCTTGGCCTGTTCGGCCGTCAGGGAATCGGGGACGGTCGGCTCGAATGCATAAACCGTCTCGATCGGGAGATAGCTGCCCGTCCACGTGGGCTCGAATCGGCGGTCGCCCTGGATGTAGTCGAAGTAGGTGTGCGAGGTCGGCGTCATCACGACGTCGTGGTTCTGGCGCGCGGCAGCGATGCCGCCGTTGATCCCGCGCCACGACATGACGGTGGCCTTCGGCGCGAGACCGCCCTCGAGGATCTCGTCCCAGCCGATCAGCTGCCGGCCATGCGCGTTGAGGAACTTCTCGATGCGGCGGATGAAATAGCTCTGGAGCTCGTGCTCGTCCTTCAGGTTCTCGCGCTTGATCACCGCCTGCGCGATCGGGCTCTGTTGCCAGACCGTCTTCGGTGCTTCGTCCCCGCCGATGTGGATGTACGTGCTCGGGAACAGCGCCATGACCTCGGTGAGGACGTTCTCGAGAAATGCGAACGTCTCCTCCTTCGGGCAGAAGATGTTCGGGTCCACCCCCCACGTCGTCCAGACCTCGTAGGGGCCGGGGCCACACCCGAGCTCCGGATAGGCGGCAAGCGCGGCCTTCGCGTGCCCCGGCATCTCGATCTCGGGGATCACCGTGACGTACCGCGACTTCGCGTACGCGACGACGTCGCGGATCTCGTCCTGGGTGTACGAGCCACAGTACCGGATGGAATCTCCGATGTAGGGATTCCGGTTGCGGCCGAGCTGCGTCTCCTTGCGGCATCCGCCGACCTGAGTGAGCCGCGGGTACTTCTTGATCTCGATGCGCCAGCCCTGGTCCTCCGTGAGGTGCCAGTGGAAGGTGTTGTACTTGTAGCGCGTCATCAGATCGATGTAGCGCTTGACGAACGAGACGGGGAAAAAGTGGCGCCCCACATCGAGGTGAAGGCCGCGGTAAGGAAACCGCGGCGCATCGGCGATGTGCACACCAGGAAGCGAGAGCGCCATGCTGGTCGCGGATGGGGAACGCGCACGCTCGGCTTCCAGCAAGGCGCGCAGCGACTGAAGACCGTAGAACAGTCCCGCATACCGCGGCGCCGAGATGGCCACGCCTCGAGACGTCACGTCCAGGCGGTAGGCCTCCGCTCCCCTGGCCGAGTCGCGCTGCACCAGATGCAGCACGACGGCTGCCGGTTGACCGGCCGTTGCGGGGGTCGGGGACACGCGAGCAGTCGTTTCGAGCGCCTCGCGGAGTACCGCGACGGCGACGTCGCCGAGCGCGCGCAACTCGGCGTCGGCTGGCGCGGAGAGCGCGACGACTGGATTCGCACCGAAGGTGTAGCGCACCCCCGATTCCACCGACGCGGACGCCGGATAGGGGATCACCGACACGGCGGGTGCGCCGGCGCTCTGCGCACCGCCGAGCGCGGGGGCGCAGGCCACGAGAAGGAGCGCCGCCGCGCGTCGCCGTACCGTCGCCAGTCGCTTCGTCATCGAGTGCATGGAATGGGTGGTGAATGGGAAGTGGACGCGTTGCCTCGATAGCGCGCGCGCGGCAGCTTTGCCGCCATGACGCTCGTTCGATCGATCTCGACCCTGTCGCTGGTCTTCATCCTCTATTTCAGCACGTCGGGCGGTGCGTTCACCACGGAGACGCTCGTCGCCTCCGTCGGACCGGGAATGGCGCTGCTGATCCTGCTCGTCGTGCCCCTGGTGTACTCGCTCCCCGAGGTTCTCATCATCGGCGAGCTCGCGAGCATGCTGCCGATGGAGGGAGGATACTACCGCTGGGTGCAGCGCGCCTTCGGCCCCTTCTGGGCATTCCAGAACGGCTGGCTGACGTGGATGTACTCGCTGGTCGACATGGCGATCTACCCGAAGCTCTTCGTCACCTATCTCGCCTGGTTCGTGCCCGGACTGTCGCCCTCGATCGTGTGGGTGATCGGGCTGCTCGTCATCTGGGGCGCCACGGCGCTCAACCTGTCCGGCGCCGCACGAGTAGGTCACGGCTCCGTGGTCGCGGGGAGCTTCGTGATCGCCGGGTTCCTCGCCATCTCGATCGCCGCGCTGCCGCATGCGACGCGCGTGCCCTGGCAGCCGTTCGCGGCGCCCGGACTGAGCGGAACGAGCGGGCTGGCCGTCGGCCTCTCGATCGCGCTCTGGAACTACATCGGGTGGGACAACGCCTCCACGGTGCAGGGTGAAGTGCATCACGCGTCGCGAAGCTATCCACGCGCACTGGCGATCGCGCTGCCGCTGGTCATCGCCGGATACATCCTGCCACTGCTCGCGACGCTCGCCGCCACCGACTGGACGACGTGGACCGAGGGCGGCTGGCCCCAGATCGCACTCGCGGTGGGCGGACGCGCCGGCCCGCTGCTCGCGGCGTGGATCGCCATCGCCGGCATGGTGAGCGCGTTGGCGCTGTTCAACGCGCTCCTGCTCGCGTACTCGCGCATCCCGTTCGTCATGGCGACGGACGGGCTGCTCCCCGCGGCGCTCGGCCGCACCGATGCGCGCGGCACTCCGCGGGTCGCTGTGCTGTTCGCCGCAGTGTGCTATTCGGTGTTCATGCTGTTGCCGTTCAGCGGTCTCGTGGTCGCCGATGTGCTGCTCTACTCGTTGGCGCTCATGCTCGAGATGGCCTCCCTGCTCGTGCTTCGGGTGCGCGAGCCGACGCTGCGAGGCGCGTTCCGCATCCCCCTCGGCGTCAGCGGCGTCGCGGCACTCGCCGCGCTGCCGCTTGGCGTCCTGCTGCTCGTCGTGGCGCTCAGCTTCCTCGACGGGGAGTACGGGCTGCCCGCGGTGATCGGTGCAGCAGTGGCGATCGCGCTCGGCCCGCTGTGCTGGTTCCTGGCTCGACGGCATGCGCGCGGGATGTCCTCAGGGCTCCTGCCGGACGATCGCTCCGCCTTTCATGACGAAGCGCACATCGCGCACGACGCGGATGTCACGGGAAGGGTCGCCGCGGACGGCCACGAGGTCGGCGAGCAGCCCTGACTTCACCGCGCCAATCTGTGACTCGAGGTGCAGCATTCGCGCATTCACGGTGGTCGCCGCGCGAAGGGCCTGGAGCGCCGGCAGCCCGAAGTCGACCATGAGCTGAAGCTCGCGCCCGTTCTCGCCGTGGGTGAAGACGCCTACGTCGCTGCCGTTGCACAGCGTCACGCCGGCGTCGATCGCGGCGCGCACGCTGGCGCGCTTGGCGACGAGGGACTTCGGCTCGGGCGTGCCCGGCTTCCATCCCCGGTAGCGGCTGTTCGCGTCGTCCGCGGCGATGGTCGGGCAGAGCAGGGTGCCGTGCTGCCGCATGAGCCGGAATACCTCGGGCGTTCCCGCGTCGCCGTGCTCGATCGTCTCCACGCCGGCCACCACCGCGCGCCGCATTCCTTCCGGCGACATGGCGTGCGCGACAACCGGCCGCCCCGCGCTCGACGCGACTTCGACGATCCGCTTCAGCTCATCGAGCGTGAAGGTCGGCCGGAGCTCGCCGCCCGGGCCCGAGCTGTAGTCGGCGTAGACCTTGACCCAGTCGGCGCCTCGTCCGATCTGATCGCGCACGACGCGCACGAGCGTCGCGTCGTCGGCCTCCTCGGCGCCTTGCAGCACGTCGATCTCCGGAGTGAGCCGCGGCCCGTAGCTGCCCGTCGCCACGATCGCGCGCGTGACCACGACCATTCGCGGTCCGGGAATGATCCCCTGCGCGATGGCGCGCTTCAGCCCCACGTCGGCATAGCCGGCGCCCTCCGTGCCGAGGTCGCGCACCGTGGTGAACCCGGCGCGGAGCGTCTCACGCGCGTGGTTCGTCGCGCGCGCCACGCGGAGCGCGAGCGGCTCGTGCAGCACCTGGTCGTTCCAGGGCGCCTCGTCGTAGGGGTGGAGCAGGAGGTGCGAGTGTCCCTCGATCAACCCGGGGAGCAGCGTCGTGCCCGGGAGCGCGATCCGGCGCACGGACGCTGGCGCGGAGAGCGTAGCGGCCGGTCCGGCCGCGGCGATGCGTTCGCCGCGCACGAGCACCGCCCATCCTTCGCGCACGTCGGTACCGTCGAACACCCGGTCGGGCACGAGCAGCGTGGCGCCGCTGTCGGAGGCGGGGCTCGCCTGCGCAGCCGCCAGGCGGGCTGTCGAGCCGAGCGCGGCGAGCGCGAGCGCACAGAGCGTCTTCGAGAGTGTCACCGGGCTCCCCGCATCGGCGTCTAGATTGGACGTTGGTTCGTCGACGGCCAAGATTTGGATCGGCGGCGCCTGAACGGCAAGGACAGACCTTCATTC
>DATFOL010000345.1:0-3799 GCA_035265545.1 Gemmatimonadaceae bacterium
GCGTCGATCAGGTCGGGTAGCGACGCGAGCTCGCCGCGCTCCTTGAAGGACAGCCGCCGCGGCTTCGGCGCGCGCGGCGCAGGCGCAGCGACCGGCGCGGCGCGCTTCGCTGGCGCGGCTGGCGCCGGCTCGACGTCCAGCGTTCGCTGCCGCACCCAGTCGGTGTAGCCGCCGACGTACTCTCCGATGCGTCCGTTCCCCTCGAACACGAGTGTGCTCGTCACGGTCTCGTCGAGGAAGGCGCGGTCGTGGCTCACCAGCAGCAGCGTCCCCGCGAACTCCACCAGCAGCGACTCCAGCAGGTCGAGCGTCTCGATGTCGAGATCGTTCGTCGGCTCGTCCATCACGAGCAGGTTGAACCGGCGCGTGAACAGCCGAGCGAGCAGCAGCCGGTTCCGCTCGCCCCCCGACAGCGCTCGCACCGGCGTGCGCGCACGGTCGGGACGGAAGAGGAAATCCTCGAGGTAGCCGTGCACGTGCCGGCGCTGTCCGCCCACGTCGACGAACTCGGCGCCGTCCGCCACGCTGTCGAACACGCTCCGCTCGGGATCGAGCTGCTCGCGAAGCTGGTCGAAATACGCGACCTCGAGTCCGGTACCCATGCGGATGGTGCCGGAGTCCGGCGCGAGCTCGCCGAGCAGCAGGCGTAGCAGCGTCGTCTTCCCCGATCCGTTCGGTCCGATCACGCCCACGCGATCGCCGCGCATGATCGTCGTCGTGAGGTCGCGCACGATCGTCCGCTCGCCTCGCGCGAAGCTCACATTGCGCGCTTCGACGACGAGCTTCCCCGAGCGCTCCGCCTCCTGCGCCTGCAGCCGCACCGTGCCGACGCGCTCGCGCCGCGCGCTTCGCTCCACCCGCAGCGCCTCGAGTGCGCGCACACGCCCCTCGTTGCGCGTGCGGCGCGCCTGGATCCCGGTGCGGATCCACACCTCTTCCTTCGCGAGCTTCCGGTCGAACTCGGCCCACTCCTTCGCTTCCGCGTCGAGGGTGGCGGCCTTCCGCTCGAGATACCGGTCGTAGTCGGTACCCCAGTCCACCAGCCGCCCACGATCCAGCTCGACGATTCGCGTCGCGACGCGCCGGAGGAAGGCGCGGTCGTGGGTCACGAACAGCAGCGTCGTCGCGCGTCCGATGAGGAACTCCTCCATCCACTCGATCGCGTCCACGTCGAGGTGGTTCGTCGGCTCGTCGAGCAGCAGGACGTCGGGCTGCCGCACCAGCGCGCGCGCCAGCAGCGCCTGACGCTTCCTACCGCCCGAGGCGCGCGCGAACGGCAGATCGGGATCGAGACCGAGGTGCTCGAGCACCGTGTCCACCCGTGTCTGCAGCTCCCACGCGCCGGCGACGTCGAGATCGTGGTGCAGCCGGTCGAGCTCACGGAGCGCTGCGTCCGTCTGCTCAGTTGCCACCCGATGGCTCGCCGCATGGTAGCGCGCGAGCAGACCGCCGGTCGGCCCGAGCCCCGCAGCGACGACGTCGAACGTCGTTCCCTCGACGTCCTCCGGCACCTCCTGCTCGAGCCGCGTGACGGTGATCCCCGACTGCCACACGACCTCGCCGTCGTCCGCGGCGATGGTGCGGTCGATGAGCTTCATCAACGTGCTCTTCCCCGCGCCGTTCCGGCCGAGCAGGCATACCCGCTCGCCGCGTTCGATACCGAGGTCGGCGTGGTCGAGCACCGGCGGGCCGCCGAACGCGACGGAGATGGAACGGAGGGACAGGAGAGGCATCGGCGAAAGGTGGGGAGTGGGGAGTTTGGAGTGGAAGCGTCAGAACGACGGCCGCAGTCACGGCCCACGGCCCACGTCCTACGTCCCACCCATCTGGCACGGCTCCTTGCCTCTCCCCAACTTCCCCGGGCCACCGCTCGGAGCCCCCGCCATGCCCGAATTCGATCGCAGGAGCCTCGGATCCATCTCCGACGAGGAACTGCTCGCCCTCGAGCTCGACAATGCGCTGCCGATCGACGACTGGATGGCTGTGGAGAAGGAACGCGGTCGGCGCGAGGAGCGACGCCGGCGCGAGGCCGAGCGCTCGCGCTCGACGCCGTCCGCGCCTGGGATGACCGCCGCGCGGCTCACCTCCGCCACCGAGGCGAACGAGGACCCGCGCATCCAGGACGCGCTGGCCCAGCTTCGCGCGCTCCTCGTGCCCGGCGAGACGATGGGCGCCTATGCCGTGCAGCGTCGGCTCTTCGCGCTCTTCCATCGCCGCATCGTCGTCTGCGCCACGAGCGGCCGCTTCATCTCGCTCCAACGCGGCGTGTTCGGCGGCTACATGCCATACGACGTTCGCTGGCAGGACCTCGACGACGCGAGCATCAGCGCGGGGATCTTCGGCGCGTCGCTCACCCTCACCTCGCTCGCCAGCGACGACCTCGCCTCGCGGGGCAACGTCGGCCGGACGGTACGCATCGAGGGGCTGCGCAAGGAGCAGGCGCAGCAGGTCTACACGCTCTGTCAGGCCCAGGAGCAGGCGTGGCGCGAGAAGCGCCGAGTCCGCGACCTCGACGAGCTCCGCGCGCAGTCCGGCGGCGTCAACATCGGCGGCGCGCTCACCGGCGCCGCCGCCAGTCTGGCCAACGCGAGCGGCGATCCGACGGAGCGCTTGCGCAAGGCGAAGCAGATGCTCGACGACGGCCTGATCACCGACACCGAGTACGAGTCGATCAAGGCGCGCGTCGTGGACGGACTGTAGGCCCCGGCGCCGGTCGGGTCGTCCCTGGCCGAGTCGTCCCCGGCCGCGCCGTCGCGGGTCCCACCGACGGACGCGGAGTGCCCGCGGCCGGTGGTATCGGTGCCGCGCCGCGCCGCACGAACCGCGCGACGAATCCACCTCGTGGCGCGAGCTCCACCGTCATCGTGTCGCGGCGAGCCAGCGTCTCCGTCGAGTACGCGAAACGGTCCACGTCCTCGCCATCGGAGATGAGTGAGACGTCGTACGTCCCCGCGCCGAGGAACCGCAGCGGCACCTCGGTCGCCGACACCATCGTGTCCGACGTGATCGCTCCGACGTACCAGTCGGTGCCGCGCCGCCGCGCGAGCACCGCCAGCCGTCCCGGATAGCCGTCGATGAGCCGCGTCTCGTCCCACACCGTCGGCACCGCGGTGAGGAACTCTCGCACGTAGTCGGGCTGTGCGTCGATCATCGCCGGTGTCGAGACGAAGTGCTGCAGCCCGCTCTCGAACACCACCGACAGCGCCAGCTCGTGCGGGTTCGTCGTGAGATGCGGCAGCCGCTCCGGCGCGTCGCCGAAGATCATCGGCGTGTAGTCCATCGAGCCGATCACGTTCCGCGTGAACGGATAGATGGTGTTGTAGATCGCGGCGTTGCGCTGGAAGACGGTGTCGCCGTACTGCTCCGATCCCTTCACCGCCTCCATCGTCAGCAGATTGGGGTACGTTCGCTGCCAGCCGCGCGGGATCGTCGAGCCGTGGAAGTCGACGAAGAGCTTGTTGGCGTACGCGTCGCGCAGGATGTCCAGGTAGAGCGCGATCACGTACTGCTTGTCGCTCTGCATGAAGTCGACTTTGATGCCCTTGAAGCCGAGCGCGGCGATGCGACGCATCTCGGCGCGCCGCACCGCCGGGTCCACCATGAGATCGCGCGGACCGTCGTTCGACTGATTGTGCGCGCCCCCCGAGTTGTACCACGCGATCAGCCCGACGTTGCGCGCCCGCGCATAATCGACGAGGTCCTCAGGTGTGCCGCTGCCCTTCATCTGCTGCCATCCCGCATCCAGCAGCGAGTACTCCCACTTGAGCCGCGACGCGAGATCGACGAACGGGAACACCTT
>DATFOL010000346.1:0-4251 GCA_035265545.1 Gemmatimonadaceae bacterium
CCGCGGAGAGGCGCATGCGATGATGTTTCGGCGTGATCAAGCTACGGAGCAGCGCTGAAGGCGGGCCCGCAACGACGGACGGCGTCGACGGACGAGACGATCGGTCGGCGTCGGTGCTGCGAGTCCTCTTAAACCTCTAGCATGCGCGCGTTCCAGCAAGGCCCCGGCAGTAGGCCTCATTGCCAATGGTCACATTGCGGTCGAATGCCACTGTCTGGCGACTCGTCGCTCGGCGTCACGGTCACTGCACAGGGTCAATGGGAAGCGAGCGCGGGCGAGTCGGTGGGCAGCTGCAAGGGGGAATCGGCACCGAACAACAGCTCAGCGCACCGCTCCCCGGTGAGGGGAGAGACGAGGAGGAATCCCTGCCACTCCCCGCACCGATGCGCCGTGAAGAACGCGAGCTGCTCCGGTCGCTCGATGCCCTCGGCGATCACGTTCACCCCGAGCGTCTGACCGAGCGCGATGACGGCCGCCGCGATCGCGCTGTCGTCGGTGTTGTGGGGGACGCCGCTCACGAAGCTGCGATCGATCTTGAGCGAGTCTATCGGAAAGAGCCGCAGCGCGCTGAGCGACGAATAGCCCGTGCCCAGGTCGTCGATCGACACCCGCACACCCTTCGCCTTCAATGCGCGCAGGTTGTCGATCGCGCGCCCGCTCGAGCGCATCGCGATGCTTTCGGTGATCTCGATCTCGAGCTTGTCCGCGGGCAGCCCGGTGTCGTCGAGCGCCTGTTGCACGCGCGCCACGAGGTCGGCCTGCTGAAGCTGGCGCACCGACAGGTTGACGGCGGCGCGCAGGTGCGGTGCCCCGCGCTCGCGCCACTCCTGGACCTGGCGACAGGCTTCACGCAGCACCCACTCGCCCATCGGCACGATTGCGCCGGTCGCCTCCGCCAGCGCGATGAACTCCGACGGCGGGACGATGCCGCGGTCGGGATGGTTCCATCGGAGCAGCGCCTCGAGCCCGTTGATCCTTCCGCTCCTGGCGTCGACGATCGGCTGGTAGTACACCAGCAGCTGATCGTTCTCGAGGGCTCGTTGCAGGTGACTCTCCAGCCCGAGCTGCTCGAGCGCTGCCACGCCGAGCTCGGGGACGTAGCGCTCCACGATGTCTCGTCCCTGCGACTTGGCGCGGTACATCGCCGCGTCCGCGCTCTTGAGCAGTCCCTCGGGCTCCGTCGCGTCGGCCGGGAAGAGGCTGATTCCAAGGCTGGTGGTGACGAACACCTCCTGCCCATCCAGGCAGATCGGTCGCTTCACCCCGGCGATGATGCGCTTTGCGACCAGGACTGCATCCTCCGGTGTGCCGATGTCGGTGCAGAGCACGGCGAACTCGTCGCCGCCCAGCCGGGTGACCGAGTCCTCGCCGCGAACGGCCGCGCGAATACGCCCGGCGACCGTCTGGAGGAGCAGATCACCGGCGGCGTGGCCGAGCGAGTCGTTCACGATCTTGAATCGGTCCAGGTCGAGGAAGAGCACGGCGACGATGCTGTTCGTACGGCGAGCTCGATGCAGCGCCATTCCCATCTGATTGAGAAAGAGCTGCCGATTGGGCAGGCCGGTGAGCGCGTCGTGGTAGGCGATCTTCTCGATCTTCGCCGCGGCGTCCATCGTCGCCTGCCGCTCCTCCTCGAGCAGCCAGATCACGAGGCCCATCGCGAGACCGAAGTAGAGCACGACGTCGAGCATTCCGAGCGAGGCGAGCCACAGCGGGTGGAGGCTCCGAACGTCGGGGTCGGTCGACAGCGCGAGGAAGTGGACCTGATGCGCGGCCAGTCCGAAGAAGGCGAGCATCACCGAGCGACGACCGATGGCGCGCGCGATGCGCGGCGCGCGACTGATCTCCCGGGCCGCCACGAGACACGCCAGCCCGACGGCGATTCGCCGCAGCGTGACTCGCAGCACGTATATCAGCTCGAACTGCGCGACGTCCCACACGAACAGCAGCTGCAGCAGCGCGCCGAACAGCGCCGTGGCGACGACCAGGCGCCGGACGGTGACGCTCGGCAACGAGCCGCCCCTCGTCAGCTCGAAGGTGCCGAGCAGCAGCCACACGATCTGCAGGTAGCCGGCGACGCCGGAGAGCATCGCGACCGCGAGGCGCGGCGGATAGTCGATCGCGTGACCGATGCCGACGAGTCTCGAGACGGCGCTGAGCGCCGCGTACCCCGCCAGGGCCAGCCAGCTCCACGTCCAGTGCCGGAGGAACGGACGCCAGTAGCGCCGCTGCAGCCCGACGAAGACGCACGCGATGATCAGCGCCGCGCCAGACAGGACGAGGAAGCTGGCGACGGACAGGAACGTGGGCAGCGGCATCCGGAGGTGAGGTGGAGAGTGCCGTGCGTCACCTGCATCACCGGCGAGACTCTCGATATCGGCTGATGACGATTCACCTTCTCGCCAGGGCACCGGACGCGCAGCACGGTTGCGGCGGAGCGGTGCCCGCGCCTAAGGTTGGAGATTGGCGGCACGATCGCGCCGCTCCCCTGCCCCGCGGCCATCCAGTCATGACGTTCACCCGCGAATCGTGCGTCGTCGTCTCCGACGAGCAAGCATCGACCACGCTCTGCGACGAGGCAGTGATCCTGGGCATGCGCGACGGCGTGTACTACGGCCTGGACACAGTGGGTGCGCGGATCTGGGCGCTTCTCGCGACGCCGCGGCGGGTGTCGGAGATCGTGCACACCGTGTCGGAGGAGTTCGACGTCTCGCGGGAGCAGTGCGAGCGCGACGTCCTCGCCCTGCTGGAGAGCCTCTCGGAACGTGAGCTGATTCGCGAGCACGGCGACGGGTGATGTGGATCTTCCGTAGGCGCCGCTGGCCGCGGGGAGACTGGTTCGCGCTGGGGGAGGCATTCGTCGTCCTGGCTATCGTCCGCCTCGCGCTCGCGACGATGAACTTCAAGCGCATCGAGCGCATCGTCGTGGGACTCATTCGCCGGATCGCGCCGACCCCCGTCGACGGCACCGCCGCCGACGACGCTCGACTCGGACGTGCCGTCCGTCGCGCCGCCGTGCTCGTGCCGGGCGCGAAGTGCCTCGCCCAGGCGACG
This sequence comes from Gemmatimonadaceae bacterium, assembly GCA_035265545.1. Lineage (GTDB taxonomy): Bacteria > Gemmatimonadota > Gemmatimonadetes > Gemmatimonadales > Gemmatimonadaceae > AG11. Next base: position 3,055 of record DATFOL010000346.1, read on the forward strand.
GCGGCGATGCTTCTCTCCGCGCGCTACAACCGGCGCAGCCGGATGACGATCGGCGTGAAGCTCGGCGCCTCGGAGGCATTCGGCGCCCACGCGTGGCTGGAGACGCCGCACGGCATCCCCGTTGGAGGCGCCGAGGCCGCGCAGTTCGCGCCGCTGCTGTCGGTGGACCCATACGCCTCCACGCAGCGGCCGACGGCCGCTGTCGCGTCGTGAACGCCTTCTCGATTCGGCGCTTCGCCGCGATGCTGCTGAGCGCCGCGCCGCGCGCCATGGTCGCGTCGCTCGTGCTCATGGTGCTCGTGGCGCTCACCGAGGGAGCGGGGTTGCTCCTGCTGTTGCCCCTGCTCGCGCTCGCTGGAGTCACCACCGGTGCGCCGGCGGCCGACGGCATGTGGGCGAAGCTCGCGCCGTACGTGCCGCACTCCCTGGGCGGCGCCCTGCTGCTCTACGTGAGCGTCGTCGCCGCGCGCGCCGCGCTCGAGCTCGCGGAGTCGGTGGCGTCGGTGCGCGTGCAGGTGGAAGTCACGCGCACCCTGCGCGAGCGATTGTACCGTGCGCTGGTGCGCGCGCGATGGGAGACCGTCGCGCCGCTGCGCGGCGCACGCCTCGCGCACGTGCTCACGGCGGAGCTCGAGCGGGTGAGCCTCACGACCAACCAGTTGCTGAGCGGATCTCTGCAGCTCCTGATCGCGATCGTGTATGCCGCCGCCGCGCTCGCGATCTCGCCAGCGCTAGCGCTCATCGCCGCGGCGGGCGCGCTGTTGCTGCTCGTCCCGGCGCGACGACAGCAGCGCGTGGCACGGCGAGCTGGCGAGACGCTCACCCAGCTTGGCGCCGAGCTGTTCGGTGGCGCCACGGAGGAGGTGGCCACTCTCAAAGTGGCGAAGAGCGCCGGGATCGCGGACCGGATGGCGGATCGCTTCGGCGAACGCGCGCGCCGGCATGCCCGGGCGCAGCTCTCGGCGCATCGCCGGTATCGCGCGTCGGGGGCGCTGCTCACGGCCGGTGCGGCGGCCGCGCTCGCCCTCGTGGTGTACGTCGCGGTCGCGCGGCTGCAGCTCGCTCCGGCGAGCCTGCTCCTGCTGCTCCTCGTGTGTGGGCGCCTGGTGCCCCGCATCGGCAGTGTCCAGAGCAGCTTCCTGCTCACGGCGCGAGCGCTGCCCGCGGCGGAGGCCGTGCAGGCTCTGCTCGACGAGC
>DATFOL010000347.1:0-18463 GCA_035265545.1 Gemmatimonadaceae bacterium
AAGCGCTTCAAGGCGTTCAAGAGCCACATCCTCACCAAGAAGACGTCCAAGCGGAAGCGGAACCTGCGCCGCGCGGGCCTGATCGCCACGAACGGCGAGCAGAAGCGAATCAAGCGCCTCATCCAGGCCGCGTAACAGGAGCCGATCATGCCACGCGCCGTATCGAATGTTCCGCGCCTCAAGCGCAAGAAGCAGATCCTCAAGCACGCGAAGGGTGCCTTTGGCGCCCGCTCCAAGCTGTGGAAGGCAGCGAAGGAGAACGTCGAGCGCGGATGGAAGTACGCGTACCGCGATCGCAAGAATAAGAAGCGCGACTTCCGTCGCCTCTGGATCGTGCGCATCAACGCGGCCGCGCGGCAGCACGACATGAGCTACAACGTGTTCATCAATGGGCTCGGCAAGGCCGGCATCGAGATCGACCGGAAGATCCTGGCCGACATCGCCGTGCGCGATCCGCAGGCGTTTGGTGCGCTCGCCGACAAGGTGCGCGCCGCTCTGAACGCTGCGTAAGTAGATTTCCTGCAGGCACTCGGCGGCGGCGCGACCCTGGGTCACGCCGCCGCCGTTTTCTTTTACGCTCCGTCACACCATGCTCCCCGATAGACCGACGCTCGAGCAGTACCTGCAGGCCGCCGACGAGATCGTCGGGCGGGGCATCGCCGCGCTCGAAGCCGCGGCCGACGCCGACGCCCTCGAAGCGGCGCGCATCCAGTTCCTCGGCGATAGACGCGGCGAGATCCTCGCACTGCAGAAGGCGCTCGCCACGCTTCCGGTGGAGCAGCGCCGCGACGCCGGCCGCGCGTTCAACGACGCGAAGAGCCGGCTGACCATCGCGCTCGATGAGCGCCGGACGACGCTGAACCGCGCCGCGGCGAAGGGCCCGCAACTGGATCTCACCATGCCCGCCCGTCACCGATGGGTCGGTGGCAAGCATCCCGTCACGATCGTCATCGACGAGATCGTCGGAATCTTCCGCGAGCTCGGTTTCACCGTCGCGCTCGGACCAGAGACCGAATCGGAGTGGTACAACTTCGGCGCGCTCAACTTCCCGCCCGACCACCCCGCGATGGATCTGCACGATACGCTCTATGTCGGCGAAGGCGCCCTGCTGCGCACGCATACGTCGCCGGTGCAGGTGCGCACCCTCCAGCGGCACGCGCCGCCGATCCGCATTCTCGCGCCGGGCACGGTGTTCCGCCGCGATCCGTTCGATGCGTCCCACGCACCTGCGTTCGCCCAGATCGAGGGGCTCGCGGTGGACGAGGGGATCTCGTTCGTCGATCTGAAGTCGACGCTGACCCACTTCGCCCAGCGCTTCTTCGGCGCGACGCGCACACGGTTCCGTCCGAGCTTCTTCCCGTTCACCGAGCCGTCGGCCGAGATGGATGTCCAGTGCCGGCTGTGCGCGGGACGCGGGTGCTCGGCCTGCAAGGGCACGGGCTGGATGGAGATTCTCGGCTCGGGGATGGTGCATCCCGCCGTCCTCGAAGCGGCGGGCATCGACAGCGAGCGATACACCGGATGGGCGTTCGGCATGGGACCGGGTCGCATCGCCATGCAGCGCTACGATCTGCCCGACATTCGCATCCTCTACGATTCCGACGTGCGCTTCCTCGAGCAGGTGGCCGAATGAACGCCTCCGTCGAGTGGCTGAACGCGTTCTTCGACGCCGGCAACCGAACGGCGACCGAGCTGCGTGACCTCCTCACCGCGCACACCGCGACGGTGGAGGAGGTCGTTCCGCTGCGCGCCGACCTGGCACCGATCGTCGTCGCGCGCGTAGTCGAGGAGCGTGCGCATCCCGACTCCGACCACCTCCACCTCACCAGGGTGGACATGGGCACGGGCGAGCTGCTGGACGTCGTGTGCGGCGCGCCGAACGTGGCGGCGGGAAAGCTGTATCCGTTCGCTCCGACCGGCACCGTGATGCCCGGGGGGCTCAGGATCGAGAAGCGGAAGATCCGCGGGCAGACATCGAACGGCATGCTCTGCTCGGCGCGCGAGCTCGGGCTCGGTCAGGAGCACGAGGGGATACTCGAGTTGGCCGTCGACGTCGCGCCAGGCACGCCGCTGCTTCAAGCGATGCCGATCGGCGATGCTCGCCTCGTGGTCGATGTCCTGCCCAATCGCCCGGATCTGCTGTCGCACCTCGGGCTCGCTCGCGAGATCGAGGCGATCACCGGCGCGTCGCTTCGTCTCCCGCACGTCGGTGCAGAGAGGCTCCAGATTCCAGCCCCGAAGCGGTTCCGCCGCGCGGGCAACGCTGGCGGCATCGTCCTGCACCTCGAGGACGCGAGCCTGGCCACGCGTTACATGGGAGTGGTGGTTCGTGGCGTGAAGGTCGGACCGAGCCCACAGTGGCTGGTCGATCGCCTGGCGGCAGTGGGCTCGCGCTCGATCAATAACGTGGTGGATGCCACCAACTACGTGCTTCACGAGCTCGGCCAGCCGACCCACGCGTTCGATCTCGGGAAGTTCGATCTGGAGACCAAGCTGCCGCAGAAGACGGTGGTGGTGCGCACCGCCAAGCCGGGTGAGACGCTCGTCACGCTGGATGGCGTCGAGCGTAAGCTCACCCCGGAGATGACGGTCATCGCCGATTCCATTCGGCCGGTCGGACTGGCGGGCGTGATGGGCGGGCAGGACAGCGAGGTTGGCGCCGACACCATCGACATCTTCATCGAGTCGGCGAACTTCGTTCCCTCCCGCACCCGTCGAACCCGCCGCGCCGCGGGACTGTCCACCGACGCGAGCTATCGCTTCGAGCGCGGCGTCGACGTCGCTCTCGCGCCGGTGGCCCTCGAGCGCGTTGCGCAGATCGTCGTCTCACTCGCGGGCGGCCGCGTCGATCATCCGCCCGTCGATCTGTACGCCGGCGACCCGGCCCCGCGACCGCTCATCTTGCGCATGTCGCGGCTCCACCGAGTGCTCGGCGTCGCCGTTCCGCCGGAGCGCGTCGCCGCGATGCTGCGCGGGCTGGGGTGTGTCGCCGACGTCGAGGATGAAGGCGAGGCCGTACGATGCGTACCGCCGAGCTGGCGGCTCGATCTCGTCGCGGAGACCGACCTGGTGGAAGAGGTCGCGCGGTTGCAGGGATACCAGGCGTTGCCCGACGAGATCCGTCCGTATCGTCCCGGCACGTCAGTCGATGCTCCGCTGTGGACGTCGGCCGCGCGGCTACGTGATGCGCTCTCCGCGCTCGGTCTGCTCGAGGCGCGGCCCATCCCGTTCGTCGCCGGCAGCGATTCGCACGTACGGCTGCTCAATCCGCTCGCCGAGAACGAGGCGCATCTTCGGCGCACCCTGCTCGAGTCATTGGCACGACGGGCCGAGTACAACCTCTCGCACATGCAGGGCAACGTGCGCCTGTACGAGATCGGCTCCGCCTTCGCGCCTGGCGACTCGCTCCCCGACGAGACGGTCCGCGTGGCACTGCTGGTGATGGGCGATCGCGATCCAGTGCATTTCGCGGGTCCGCCCGCCGCTCCATATGACGCCTGGGATGCCAAGGGCCTTGCCGAACGCGCGGCGCGGGTCGCGTTTCCCTCGACTGACGTGACGCTGGAGCCCGCGCAAGATGGCGAGCGGCTCTGGGACGTCCGAGTCGGAGGCGAAGTGCGCGGAGAAGTGCGCCGCGTCGCCCTCGACGCCCCGGTGTGGGCGCAGCCTGCGTACGGCGTCGAGCTGGTGCTCGGCCCGGTCTCGAACGGCGACGTCGCGCCACCGGGTGAGCACGCGCACGGCGAGGCGGAGCCGGCCATCATTCGGCGACCGCAGCCCTACCGACCGCTCCCGAGCACGCCGGCGGCGGAGTTCGATCTCGCGCTCCTGCTGCCGCCGGGCGTTCCAGCAGCTCGTGTCGAACAGGTGATCCGGGACGCGGCGGGAGATCTGCTCGAGCGCCTCAGTGCGTTCGACCAGTACGACGGGACGGGGATCGAGGAAGGGCACCGATCGGTCGCGTGGCGGTTGACCTTGCGACATCCTGAGCGCACTCTACGCGACAGGGAGATCGAGGGTCGTCGCACCAGGATCCTGGCCGCGCTTCAGCAGGAGCTGAATGTCAGACAGCGAACGTCCTGAAGTACTTGCGTTCCGCGACCTCGAGCAACTCGTGAGGCATCTCGGGGACGAGCTCGCGGGATTCCGGCGCCGCGCCCTGCTCGCCGAATCACGCGTGAAGGAGCTCGAGAGCGAGGAGTCGCAACCTGAGGTGCGGGAGCAGCGCCAGCTGAGCGACCGCCTGACGCAGCTGGAGCACGACAACGCGATCCTGCGCAGCCGGCTCGAGGCGGCGACGGCACGCACCAGGCTGATGCTCGAGCGCGTGCGGTTCATCCGGCAGCAGGCACAGGGGGCCGAGCGGTGACGACCAAGAAGACCTCCGTGAAGGTCGAGATCCTCGGGGAGTCGTACGCGATTCGCACCGAAGCGGCCCCCGAACACACCAGAGCGGTGGCCGAGCACCTCGATCGCGCCATCCGGCAGATCCTATCGGGTGGTGCCGTGATCGAGACCAACCGCGCGGCGATCCTCGCGGCGCTTCAGATCACATCGGAGCTGTTCCAGGAGCGGGAGGCCAATCACGCCATCACCGGCGCCATGCAGTCCCTGAGCGGCGACGTGCGGCGCATGCTCCCCCCGGCCAAGCGCGGCGACGGATCGGTGGCATAAGGGCCCTTCCGGTTTGCGTTCACGCCGACCGGCGAATAGCTTTTCGCCGTTGCCAGGCTCACCCGTAGGTTGAAGCGCCCTTTGCAGTTAGCCCGCTCCATGTCACGCCCTACGCCGGCGTGTCCTCGAGCGCGACCTGCCGATCGGCGCTCCGCGGGAGAGCGGTGGTTTCCCTTCTCCCGCGCTCGCGCGGTGGAGCATAGATCAGACTATGGACCAGATGGCATTCGTTGCCGTGCTTGGCGTACTCCTCATCGCCTTGCCGGCAATTTTCGTCGTGGGGCGTCGCACCGGCGTCGCACTGGGTCGCCAGACCGAGTTGGAGCGCCAGCGCGCGTCGAAGTCGTCGGCAGATGAGATCGCGAAGCGGCTCGTCGAAGAAGCGGAGCGTGAAGCCGAGAGCCTGCGGAAGACGGCCGTGCTGTCCGGAAAGGAGGAGCTCATTCGCCTGCGCGAAGTCGCCGAGCAGGAGCTTCGATCCCGCCGCACGACCGTGGAAGCCGAGGAGCGCCGCGTCGGCGAACGTGAGAGCGCGCTGGAGCGACGCGCTGAGGCGGTCGAGCAGCGCGACCGCGACATCGGGCGGCGGGCGAGCGACTTCGGGCGGCGTGAGAAGGCCGTTCAGACGCGCGAGGAGGAGCTCGACCGCATGCTGGCCGAAGAGCGCCGCCGGCTCGAGCAGATGGCCGGCATGTCCGCGGAGGACGCCAAGGCCGAGCTGATCCGTCGCCTGGAGGAAGAGGCCCAGGCCGACGCCGCCAACATGCTGCGCGAAATTCGCGAGAGCGCGCGGCGAAATGCGGAGCGGGAGGCGAAGAAGATCGTCGCGCTCGCCATCCAGCGCATTGCCGCGGACACCACCGCGGAGACGACGGCGTCAGCCGTCTCGCTGCCCAACGACGAGATGAAGGGGCGCATCATCGGGCGCGAAGGGCGCAACATCCGCGCATTCGAGCTCGCCACCGGCGTGGACGTCATCATCGACGACACGCCCGATACCGTGGTGGTGTCGTGCTTCGATCCAATCCGCCGCGAGGTCGCTCGGTTGGCACTGGAGAAGCTGGTGTCCGATGGCCGTATTCACCCTGGCCGGATCGAGGAGGTCGTCAACAAGTCGAAGAAGGAAGTCGACACCCAGATCGTCGAGACCGGTGAGCAGGCGGCGTACAACACCGGCGTGCACGGCCTCCATCCGGAGCTCATCAAGCTCATCGGGCGGATGAAGTGGCGCACGAGCTACGGCCAGAACATCCTTCAACACTCGCAGGAAGTCGCCCACCTCGCCGGCATCATGGCTGCGGAGTTGGGACTGGATGTCGCCATGGCCAAGCGTGGCGCGCTGCTGCACGACGTGGGCAAGGTGCTGACGCACGAGCACGAGGGAACGCACGTCCAGCTCGGGGTGGAGATGGCGACCAAGTACGGCGAGCATCCGCTCGTGGTGAACTGCATCGCGGCCCACCACGACGACGTGCCGCACGAGAGTGAGGTGTCCGTGCTGGTGCAGGCGGCGGACTCGATCTCGGGGTCCCGCCCCGGCGCGCGCCGCGAGGCATTCGAGACCTACGTGAAGCGACTCGAGGGACTCGAGCGCATCGCGTCGAGCTACAAGGGCGTGGAGCGCGTCTTCGCCATCCAGGCGGGTCGCGAGATCAGGGTGGTGGTGGTTCCGGACGACGTCGACGACGTTCGTATGACGACGCTCTCCGAGGAGATCGCGCGGCGCATCGAGGCCGAGCTCCAGTATCCAGGGCAGATCAAGGTCGTGCTGATTCGAGAGACGCGGGCGGTGGATTTTGCCCGATAGCGCAGTGGCCGGTGCGCCGACGCCGTCCGGCGTCACCGACGGCGGCGCTCGGCTGATCGATGGCGTGGCGCTCGCGCAGAAGGTGCGCGCGGAAGTCGCCGCCGACGTCGCCGAGCTCAAACTGAAGGGCGTGACGCCAGGGCTCACCGTGGTGCTGGTGGGCGACGATCCCGCGAGCGCGGTGTACGTCGGCGGCAAGGAGAAGGCGTCGCGCGAGGCCGGCATGGCCGGCGAGACGATCCGCCTTCCGGCGACCACGTCGCAGTCGCAGCTCCTCGCGCTCGTCGAGCAGCTCAACGCGGACGACACCGTGCACGGAATTCTGGTGCAGATGCCGCTGCCGAAGCAGATCGATCCGGACACTGTCATCAACCACATCCGGCCCGAGAAGGACGTCGACGGCTTCCACCCCGTCAACGTCGGCAAGCTGCTGATCGGGCACACCGACGGGTTCGTCCCCTGTACGGCCGCCGGAGTGCAGCTGCTCCTCGGCGAATACGGCGTCAAGACCGCGGGCGCGGATTGCGTCGTCATCGGCCGCAGCACGATCGTCGGCAAGCCGATGGCCGCCCTCATGATGCAGAGCGGTCCACTCGCCGACGCGACGGTCACCGTGTGTCACAGCCGCACCAGGGCCCTCGCATCGCACACGCGGCGGGCCGACATCCTCGTCGTCGCCGCGGGGCGCGCCCGGCTCGTCACGGCCGACATGGTGAAGCCCGGAGCGGTGGTGATCGACGTGGGGATGAACCGCATCGCCGACGCATCCGCCAAGTCCGGCACGAGGCTCGTCGGCGACGTGGACTTCGACGGCGTCCGACAGGTCGCATCGCTCATCACGCCCGTGCCGCGCGGCGTAGGACCAATGACCATCGCGATGCTCCTCCGGAACACGGTGCGCGCGGCGCAGCGGAGTGTGGCCGCGTGAGCCGCCGTCGCACCAGCTCCACCGTCGGCGACCCCGAGCTGTCGCTGTTCGAAGCGACCGACGTCGCCGTGCGCGCGGAGCTGACCGTCTCCGAGCCCTCGGTGCCCGACATCTACGAGGAAGTCGGCGACGGCTTCCCGGGGGCGAGCCCCGGCTCGGCGATCTCCATCTCCACGCTCACGCAGACCGTGAAAGACGTGGTCGAAGGCGCGTTCATCCCGCTATGGGTGCGCGGCGAGATCAGCGACTTCACGTGGCACCGGAACGGCCACTGGTACTTCTGCCTTCGCGATCAGTCGTCCCAGATGCGCTGCGTCGTGTGGGCGCGAGACCGGGTCGGCATTCCGGCCGTGCCGGACGAAGGGATGCAGGTCGCCGCGCTGGGCCACCTCGGCGTGTACGCCGCGAGGGGCGAGATGCAGTTCATCATCCGCCGCATCGAGGCGGATGGCGACGGGCTGTGGCGCAAGGCGCTCGAGCAGACACGGGTTCGGCTGGAGATCGACGGTCTGCTCGCGCCGGAGCGCAAGCGCGCGCTCCCACGATATCCGCGTCGCATCGCCTTCGTCACGAGTGCCAGCGGTGCCGCGTTGCGCGACGTCGTCGCCGTGCTGCGCCGACGTGCGCCGGGCGTGGAGCTCGTCGTCGCGCACGCGTCGGTGCAGGGGGATTCCGCACCGCTCGAGCTGTGCGCGGCGCTAGAACGCGTCTGTCGGTGGGGCGGCGCCGAGCTCGTGATCATCGGTCGCGGTGGCGGCTCGCGCGAAGACCTTTGGGCGTTCAACGATGAGCAGGTGGCGCGAGCGATCGCCGCGTGCCCGGTGCCGACGATCTCCGCCGTCGGCCACGAGATCGACGTGACGCTCTGTGATCTGGTCGCGGACTACCGTGCCCCAACCCCTTCCGCCGCAGCGGAGGCAGCCGTGCCGTCGCGTGAGGAGATCGTGCTCACCCTGGGCGCGCACCGACAGCGTCTGGTCGCGGCGATCGAAGGATGCCTCTTCGAGCCGCGCGACCGCGCTCGCGTCGCAGCGCGCGCATTGACGCTCGGGGCATCGCGTCGGGTGGCCGAGCGGGAGGGAACGCTGGCCGCGCTGGCCGGTCGGCTGAACGCCTTGAGCCCACTCGCGACGCTGGAACGCGGCTACGCGGCGGCGCGGGACGCCGAGGGACACACCCTGTCGTCCGTCGCACAGTTCGGCGACGGGCGCGACTTCACTCTCCGGCTGCGCGACGGTGAGATCGACGCGACGGCGCGCGTCGTCCGGGCGTCGGGGGACTCGCCCGAATGACGCTGGAGCAGACATTGGCCCGTCTCGAGGAGATCGTCACCCGCCTCGACGAGGAGCGCATGGAGCTGGGCGACGCGCTGGCGCTGTTCGAGGAAGGCGTCATGCACCTGCGCACCGCGGCGGGCGCGCTGTCCGAAGCCGACGCGCGCGTGAAGCGGCTGACCGAGCTCGCCGACGGGGCGTTCGTGCTCGAGGAGCTGGATGGCTGACCAGGCGCTCGACGTCGCGGTCGACTTCGGCCCGGACCGTGCCGCGATCGATCGCGCGCTCGAGTCATTCTGCGACCGCTGTCTCCCGAGCATGCCGTCACCCGTCGGCGACGCGATCCGCTACAGCTTGATGGGCGAAGGGAAACGGCTGCGCGGCATTCTCTTCCTGCGCGCGTACGAAGCCGCCGGAGGCACGGCGGACGCATCGAGCCTGGGGGGCGCGATCGAGGTCGTGCACGCGTACTCGCTCGTCCACGACGACTTGCCGTGCATGGACGACGACGATGTACGCCGGGGGCGTCCCACGGTACATCGGGCGTTCGGTGTGCCCGCGGCGACGGCGGCGGGTCTGGCGATGGTGCCGCTCGCCGCACTCTGCGCCGCGGCCGCCGCGCGAGACCTTGGACTGGATGACGACGACGTCGGTGCGATCGTGCGAGAGCTGATGGTCGCGTCGGGGGCCGGCGGAATGATCGGCGGCCAGTTGCTCGATCTCGAGGGTGAGGGGAAACCGCTCGCCCTGGACGATCTCCAGCGCATCCATGCCGCGAAGACCGGCGCCCTCATCACCGCCGCGGCGACGATCGGCGGCCGCGCTGCCGGGGCGTCGGCGATCCGGCTGCACGCGCTGGCGCGGTATGGGGAGTCCATTGGGCTCGCATTCCAGATCGCCGACGACGTCCTCGACGTCACCGCGACGACGGACCAGCTGGGAAAGACCGCCGGCCGCGATCTCGAGCTGCGAAAGAGCACCTATCCCGCCCTGCTGGGCGTGGACGGAGCAAAATCCCGGGCGGAAGCGTTGGTTCGAGAGGGGTGCACCGCCTTGGACGAGGTCGGTCTGCTGACCCCCGCCCTCGACCGCATCGCGCACTTCACCGTCGAGCGCACCTCTTAGATTTCCGATTGCCATGGCACTCCTCGACCAGATCCAGTGGCCCGCCGACCTACGCACCCTCACCAGGGACGAGTTGCGAACGCTCGCCGACGAGATGCGCGCGCGTCTCGTCGACGTCTGCTCGCACACCGGGGGACACATCGGGGCGGGCCTGGGGGTCGTCGAGCTGACCATCGCGCTCCACGCCGCGTTCAAGACCCCACGAGACCAGCTCGTGTGGGACGTCGGCCACCAGGGATACCCACACAAGCTGCTCACGGGGCGCAACGCCCGGTTGGACACGCTGCGTCAGGAAGGCGGCATCTCGGGGTTCCTCAAGCGCACCGAGAGCGAGTACGACACCTTCGGCGCGGGACACGCCGCGACGGCGATCTCCGCCGCCCTCGGCATGGCGGCCGCGCGCGACATCAACGGCGAGCAGGACCTGAAGGTCGTCGCGGTCCTCGGCGACGGCGCACTGACGTGTGGGCTCGCGTACGAAGGCCTGAACAACGCTGGCCACTCCGACCGCGACTTCGTCGTCGTTCTGAACGACAACGAGATGTCGATCGCGCCGAACGTCGGCGCGATGCACAAGTATCTCACCTCGATCCAGCGCAATCCGCTCTACAACCGCGTGCGGACGAAGATCGGGGAGATCGTCGACAGTGCGCCCAGTCCCGTCGGGACGATCGTCCGGAAGTGGGAGGAGAGCATGAAGTCGTTCCTCACTCCCGGCGTGCTGTTCGAGGAGCTCGGCTTTCGCTACTTCGGTCCGATCGACGGCCACGACATCGACGCGTTGCTCGAGACGTTCACTACGGTGCGCGAGCTTGGGGGCCCGCGGCTGGTCCACGTGATCACCCAGAAGGGCAAGGGCTTCCCGGCGGGCGAGCACGCCGGCGGTGAGAAGTGGCACGCGCTGCCTCCGGGCCACGATCCGAGCACCGGGAAGCAGCGCAAGGCGACCGCGGCAGCTGCGCCCACGTACACCGCCGCCTTCGGCAAGGGACTCGCGGAGCTCGGCCACGAGAATTCGAAGCTGGTCACGATCACCGCAGCGATGCCGAGCGGCACGGGTGTCGGTCAGTTTGCCGCGGCGCATCCGACGCGATTCTTCGACGTCGGCATCGCGGAGGGGCACGCGGTGACGTTCGCCGCCGGGCTCGCGACGCGCGGGTTGCGTCCCGTCTGCGCGATCTACTCCACGTTCCTTCAGCGCGCCTACGACAGCATCATCCACGACTGCGCGATCCAGTCGCTGCCAGTGCTCTTCGCCATGGATCGCGCTGGGCTGGTGGGAGAGGACGGCGAGACTCACATGGGTCTCTACGACATCGCGTATCTCCTCGCCGTGCCGAACGTCGTCGTCACGGCGCCGAAGGACGGCACCGAGATGCTCGCGCTCCTGCGCGCGGGGCTGGCCCACGGGGCGGGACCCTTCGCGCTCCGCTACCCTCGCGATACCGTGCCCGCGCCCGTCCCGGCAATGAGCGACATCACGGCGACGCCCTTCGGAACCTGGGAGGTACTGCGTCAGGGTGCGGACGTCGCGATCCTCGCCGTAGGCACGATGGTGGGCGCCTCGCTCGACGCCGCGGCGCAGCTCGCGGCGGACGGACTCGATGTGACCGTCGTGAACTGCCGCTTCCTCAAGCCGCACGACGAGGTCACTCTCGCCGCGATTCTCGCACATCACCGGCAGATCCTCGTCGTCGAGGAAGGAACCGTGGTGAATGGCTTCGGTGCGTACATGAGCGCGGTGATCGAGCGGCAGGAGCCCGGCGTGCGGGTGCACACCCACGGCGTCCCCGATCGGATCATCTACGCGGCCCCGCGTGCTCGGCAGCTCGCGATGCTGGGGCTCGATCCCGAGGGGATCGCCCGACGCGTTCGAGCACTGCTGGAGTCCGAGGCGCTCGCCGGGTGATCCACGTCGGCGTCGTCGGCCATCAGGGCTACGGCGGCCTTCCAGAGGTGCTGGCGACTCTCCGGCGCCTCGCCCCCACGCTCGACGTTCGGCTCTCCTACGAGCAGGAGCTGCTGGCCGTCGCTGGCGATTCGGCGTCGCGCATCGTGCCTGGGCAGGTCGACGCGATGCTCACGCTGGGCGGTGACGGCACCCTGCTTCGCGCCGCTCGTCTCGTCGACGAGCGCGCCGTTCCCATCCTCGGCGTCAATCTCGGCCGGCTCGGATTCCTCACCTGCTGCCCTGCGTCGCAGCTCGAGGACGCGCTGCGCCGGCTCGCGGCGGGTGACTACGTGGCCGAAGCGCGCATGACGCTCGACGCGCGGGTGAGCGACGCGGCGGGCGGCGAACGCCAGCGATGGCGTGCGCTCAACGACGTCGTGCTGCACAAGGGCGGCTTCGCGCGTGTCGTCGCAGTCCGTGTGGAGGCCGACGGCGAAACGGTCGGCCACTTCTCCGCCGACGGTGTCGTTCTCGCGACGCCGACCGGCTCGACCGCGTACAACCTGTCGGCGGGCGGCCCGGTCGTGGTGCCGACTCTCGAGACGATCCTGCTCACACCGGTGAGCGCACACACGCTCGCCCTTCGCCCACTCGTTCTTCCTGCCACGTCGCAAGTCACGCTGCGCGCGAACGATGGGCCCGACGAGCTTCTGGTCACGGTGGACGGGCAGGTTGGATGCACCTTCAGCGCCGGTGAATCGCTCGTCGTCCGGCGTTCCGCCTTCCCTGTGTCGATCGTGCGCTTTCCCGAGCACAGCTTCTTCTCCACCATGCGCGAGAAGCTCCACTGGGGCGGGCTGCTCGATCGCGACGAGCCCGCGCGATGCTGACCGAGCTGCGGATTCGGAACTTCGCCATCATCGAGTCGCTGTCGCTCCCGCTGGCGCGCGGATTCAACGTGCTCTCCGGCGAGACGGGAGCCGGCAAGTCGATCATCGTCGGCGCGCTCGGTCTGCTCCTCGGCGAGCGAGCGAGCACGGATCTCATCCGCACGGGGGCCGACCGCGCGACGGTCGAAGGCGTCTTCGACGTCGCCGACCGTCCCGAGATCGCGGTGCTGCTCGACGAGCGGGGGATCGACGCCGAGGAGTCGTTCGTCGTGCTCAAGCGCGAGATCGTCGCGGCCGGCCGCGCTCGCGCTTGGGTCAACGGCACCACCGTCAGTGCCGCCATCCTCGCCGAAGTCGGCCGGCTGCTCGTGAACCTGCACGGCCAGCATGAGGCGCAGACGCTGCTCGACCCCGATGCGCAGCGCCGCATCCTCGATGCGTTCGCCGGCGCCACGGAAAGCGCGAGCGCCGTCCGCGAGGCGTACGATGCGCTGGCCGGTGTGCGCCGGGAGATCGCCGATCTCCAGCGTCGTCGCGCCGAAGCCGAGAAGCGCGCCGACTACCTGCGACACGTCGTCCAGGAGATCGAGGCCGCCAAGCTGTCCGAGGGCGAGGACGTGCGGCTCGAGGACGAAGCGCGCCGGCTCGAGAACGCCGAGGAGCTGCGCGAGCTGGCCTCCGGCATCGTCGAGTGCATCGAGGGTGAAGAGGAGTCGGCGCTGCAACGGCTCGTGGGGGTCGAGCGCTTGCTGTCCACGATCCAGCGCGTGGATCCCACCCTGGCCCGGCTGCAGGAGCTCTACGACACCGCGTACTACAACCTCGAGGCGCTCGCGCGTGAGCTGACCGAGTACGAGGCGAGCGTCGAGCTCGATCCGGCACGGCTCGACGAAGTACGCCGGCGGCGTGACGTGCTTTACCGCCTCACGAAGAAGTACGGTCCTGGGCTCGATGAGGTCGTAGAGGCGGGACGCGCCGCGCGCGCCGAGCTCGATCTCGTCGAGTCGGCGGACCTCGACCTGCGCACCCTCGAGGAGCGCGAGCGCGGCGCCGCGCAGGCTCTTCATGAGCGCGCGAGTGTGCTGTCCGCACTGCGCGCTCAGGCCGCCGAGCGGCTCGGTCGCGCCGTGGACGAGGTGCTTCCCGATCTTGGCATGCCGGATGGCCGCTTCCATGCCGCACTCGTGCCGCTGCGCGACGTCGGACCGGACGGTGCCGAGGCGGTCGAGTTCCGCGTGTCGCTCAACGTCGGCCACGAGGAGCGGCCCCTCGCGCGCGTGGCGTCGGGTGGTGAGCTCTCGCGCGTCATGCTCGCGCTCAAGACCATCCTCGCTCGACTGGATCGCGTCCCCACCCTCATCTTCGACGAGGTCGATGCCGGCATCGGGGGGCGGGTCGGGCTTCAGGTCGGCGAGACGATGCGTCGCGTCGCCACCTACCATCAGGTCTTCGCCATCACCCACCTGCCGCAGATCGCGGCGCGTGCCCACCACCACATCCTCGTGAGCAAGGGCGCCCGCGGCGGGGTGACCGCGGCCGACGTCGCCGTGCTCGACGGCGATCCGCGCGTCACAGAGATCGCCCGTATGCTGGGCGGCGATCCCGAGAGCGACGTCAGTCGCGCGCACGCGCGCGAGCTGCTGGACACTGCTGCGGCGCTCGCGGCGGATTCGGCCACCGTGTCACCCGCGCGCGGGACACGGCGCGCGCGAAAGTGAGCCTCCGCCGAGCCTACTGTCGCTGGCGCCGGACCCGGTAGTAGATCCGCAGTTGGAGTTGATCGCGGAAGTCCTTGGGCGTGCCGGCGTCGCCGGTGATGGTCTCGAGATGGCGATAGGACACCTCGATCGGATAGCGCGCGCGGCCCCGCAGGAACGAATCGACCGTCGAGTAGCGCACTCCAAGGCCGAGGCGCTGTACGGTCGTCTCAGTCGGCAGGATCGAGCTCTCCGTCACGACGCACGCCGAGCACGGTGAGTCGGCCGGTCCCGTGAAGGTGGGCGCGCCGATGCGCTCCATCCCGTATTGCCCCTCGAACGCGAGCCAGTCTCCCACGAACACCCGCGGCGTCACGTCGAGCCCGAACACGTCACCGAAGGTGCGCGATACCTCGCCGAACTCCGGATACGGGAAGCCGCCGGTGGGATATCCGACGAGCGGCACCGTCACGGTCCGCGCGAACGACTTCGCGTACCGGGCTGCGATGGTCGCGCCGACGCGCTTCGCCGCCACGTCCAGCACGGAGCGCACCTCTGCGCCCGCGCCCTCACCGGTGCCGATGTCGACCAGGTTGCGCGCCGTGTCGGGGCGGCTCGTGGCGAAGCGCGCGATCCCTCCGACGGCAAGCCGGACCTGCGCGCCTCGCGTGGGCAGCGAGTCGCGCTGGGTGCGGTCGATGAGCAGGACACGCGCCCGCACCTCCACGTCGCCGAGAGCGATACGTTCCGTCGTCGCGATCGAATCGAGTCCGCCGCCCAGCGTGCTGCCGAGCAGGCCAGGTATGCGGTCGCGACCCTGCAGGTCGACGTACGAGAACTCGGTCGTCGCCACCGTGCCGAGCGGGCTGATCGTCGTGCCGGGCAGATACGTCGCGAGCTGTGCGGCGAGCGCCGCACGCTGTGCTTCGATCGTCTTCGCCAGCTGGCTGTTCTCGAGCGGCGCCACCACCGCCGTCTGCGGGGTGATCCCGTATGCCGTCGCGACGGCACCGGCGAAGTCGCTCGCGCGCTTTGCCGCGGCGGTCGCATCGGCTTCCTTCCCGCGCACCGCATTGCACTCGACCGCGGCCGGGTTCTGGGCGCAGCGCGTCAGCAATCCGGTCAGGCTCGCGGCAGCCTGCGCGAGCGACGTCACGAGCGCCGCGTTGTTCGTCGCTGCCGTCGCCCGACCCGCCACTGGCAGGATGCCTACGTTGCTGGTCTTGGTCGTGTCTCCGGTCGCGCGCTGATTGACCCGCACGTGCGCCGTCCGCCGCGTCTGCACCATGGGTACCAGGACGCCGATGCTGAAGCGACGGGTCACGCCGTACTCCAGCGCGAACGGCGTCGTGACGATTCGCGCGTCGCTCTGTACCTCGAGCCGTCCGAATGTCAGCCGCTGCGCCGGATTGTTGGTGAGCGTTTGCAGTGCACCCTCGATCGGCGCCATTCGCGGCAGTTCACGCGGCCCGAGCGAATCGGTCGAGAGCTCGGCGCCGAGCGGGATCGTCGTGCCATTCTCGCCGAATCGGCTGTCGTATCGGGTCCACGCATTGCCGACGGTGAAACGAAGCCAGCCCCCCGGGATGGGGATCGCGTCCTCGGTGTGGCTGAGCCGCTGCGCGCCAAGCGGCGGTGCGAGCGCGGTGAGCATGTAGAGGGTCGCGAGGATCGCGAGGGCGCGCGCGCGTCGCGACGACGGCGGTGGGCGGAGTGCGGCGGGGTGGGTCAACACGAGCGTCGGCATTGGGCCGAAGGTTATCATTGGGGCTCGGGACCAACAACTTCACTCGCCGCACCGTGACACAGACCGCACTCCCCAACGTTCCCTGGCAGCTCACGGGGAACCACTGGCTTTCGATCCCGTGCATCCATCCGGCAGACGGATCGATCCACGCGATCGGCGTGCTGCATCGCGGCGCGCGCGCCGCCGTGGAGTTCGCGGGACGGGAGGATTTCCTCAGCGCCGGCGGCCCTGCGCTGATCAGGCCGACCGTCGAGATCGACGGGCAAGCGCACGACCTCGCCGCCGGCACGATGGCGTGGGAGCGGGCGCTGGAGTGGCTCCCGACGTTCACCTGCACCATCGGTGACGTCGTCGTCCGCGGTACCGTGTTCGCGCCGTACGGGCGCGACGCGGACTTCGCCGGCGCCGTGTACGCCATCGCGCTCGAGAGCCGCGGGGCGGCGCACACCGTTCGCGTGCGCCTGGAGGGCACGCTGGGGCATCGCCAGCTCCGCGTGCGCACGGCACGCCCGGTGGGTGACGAATCGCTCGTATCTCGCGGGGAGGGTGATCACCTTCTGCTCGAAGGGAGCGCGCAGCCCGGGCTCGCGGCGCTCGCCCTCAGCGCCGACGATGTGCCGGAGATCACCCTCGATGCGACGCGCTTCTCGCTCGGCCGCAGCCTCACGCTGACTGCCGGTGGGCACGCCGACATCGCGTTCTACCTCGCCGCTGGACCGGAGCGCGACGGCGCCGAGGCGACCGTGGCTGTACTGCGACGGAGGGGCTGGCGCGCGCTGCTCGCGGGCACACGCGACGCGCTGCAGCAGCTCGAGCAGAGCTCGGGCTCCGAGGGCGTCGACCGGCTGATCAACCGCAATCTTCTCTTTGCGTATTTCTATGGCGTCGCGCGCGCTTTGGACGATGCACAATACTATCTCGTTCGCACGCGCGCGCCGTGGCACTCGGCGGGGGTCACCGTGCGCGACTGGGAAGCGCTCATGTGGACGCTCCCCGCCGTGCAACTCGCGGATCCCGCCCTCGCGCGGGAGCTGCTGCTGCGCATGTGCGAGCTCCACGGCTATGCGCCGGGTCGCGGCGTTCACTACCTCGACGGCACCCTGTTCGAGCCCGGGTTCGCGCTCGAAGGCGTCGCGGCGTATCCGATCGCCATCGACCGCTATGCGCGCGACACGGGGGACACGGCGATCGTCGACGAGCCGGCGATCGGCGATGCGCTCTATCTCGCGCACGACGACCTGCGCGATCGGAGAGATCGGCGGTTCCCGCTGTACTCCACCGAAGTCACGCCAGGGAACGCTCCCGTCGCGCACCCATTCACTCTGCACGCCAACGCCGCCGCGGCGCAGGCGCTCGAGATTCTACGTCGCACGCTGGACGAGGAGACCGCGCGCTCGGTGGAGGATCCCGTCGCTGTCCGCGCCGCCATCAAGCGCCACTTTGCTCCCGAACGCGACCAGAAGGCCACGCTCCGCGCGTCGGTGGATCTGGTCGGCAACGCGTCCGTCGACGACGAGCCGAACGCGAGCGCCGTGTGGCTCCCGCTGTACGAGGCGCTCGACCGCAACGATTCGTTGTACAGGCGCACCGTGAAGGCGATCCCGCGCGAGCGCTCGGCGCTGGTGCGCGAGATCGGACGATTGCTGGGTCCCGACACCGAGCAGGTGTTGCAGTGGATCCGCCGGGCGCCGCTGCACGGCGGCGTAGCCGCGGAGCTGGTCGACGATGCCGGCGTCGCCGTCGCGAACGCGGGTGACGCTGCGCTGTCCGGCCTGCTCGCGTCCACGGTGTGGTTCGTCGTGCACGCGCTGGGCGTGCACGGCTGACCGCGCGCCATCTACCTCGCTCGACGCGGCGGGCTTATATTCTGGGACACGCGGGAATAGCTCAGTTGGTAGAGCACAACCTTGCCAAGGTTGGGGTCGCGGGTTCGAGTCCCGTTTCCCGCTCTGGAACGTCGACGGGGGAGCGCAGGCTCCCCCGTTTCGCGTGCACGTAGTTCGGCGCGCCGGGATGGCGAAACTGGCAGACGCGCGAGACTTAAAATCTTGTGTCCGCAAGGACATCCGGGTTCGAGCCCCGGTCCCGGCATGGACTGCAGTAGGCAGTGGGACGTGGGATGTGGATCGTGAAGGAAACGGCCTCGAGATGCCAAGCATCCCGGGGCCGTTGCTTTCACTTCTGACTGCCCACTTCCAACCGATCCGTCGTCAGAACGGAATCTCTTCCGTCTCCTCGCTGGGCGCCTTTGCGGTCTCGACCTTCGCTCCCTTCGGCGGCCAGATCACGCCGTCGCACGAGCGGTCGCGGCACTTGTAGTCCGGCGCCTTCGGGTTGCGCTTCGTGAGCCGGTTGTCCCACATCCGGCCACCGCACTTCGGGCAGCTCTGCTCATCCGACGTGAGCGCCGGAGTCGCGTCGGTCGTGGTG
>DATFOL010000348.1:0-5174 GCA_035265545.1 Gemmatimonadaceae bacterium
GCGCCCTCTGGCCGCACGCATTTCGCGCCTCGGTGCGCGTCACGCTCGACGAAGCGCTGTCGACCTCGATCACAATCGAGAACACGGGCAACGACGCGTTTCCATTCCAGTGCGCGCTGCACACCTACCTGCGCGTCGGCGACCTCCGGAAGGTGACGGTCGAAGGGCTGGAGGGGGCGACCTACCAGGACCGCACGGCGAAGGCCGCCCAGCGACGCGAGCGGCGGCGGCCACTACGCGTCGTCGGTGAGGTCGATCGCATCTACGTCGCTCGGCCTGGACGACTCCGCGTGCGCGACGAATCGCGCAATCGCGCCATCCTCGTCGACCGCGCGGGTTTCGGCGATGTGGTGATCTGGAATCCCGGAGAGGAGAAGGCGCGGGCCAGCATTGGGCTCGCCGAAGGCGAGTATCTCACGTATCTCGCGGTCGAAGCGGCGCAGATCGTACCGCCCGTGCGACTCCTGCCGGGCAGTCTCTGGAGCGGCGTGCAGCGGATCCGCCTCGCGTAGCACGCGACGCCGCCTGCGCGACGGACGTCAGCCGCGTGGCGGATGTCAGCCGCGTGGCGTGGGGGCGAGGAAGTCCTCGCGTGCCGGCGTGAACGCGTCGATGATGGTCCCCGCTTCGAGCGCCACCACGCCATGCACCCGGTCGGCCGCGACGAAGAAGCAGTCGCCGGGGCCGAGCACGCTGCGCTCTTCGCCCACCGTGACCTCGAAGCGGCCCGACGCGATGTAGGCCGCCTGGCGGTGCGGATGGTGGTGCAGCGCGCCGACGGCGCCGCGCTCGAACTCGACGCGCACCATCATGAGATCGGGACCGTGGCCGAGGACCTGGCGGCGCAACCCCGCGTCGTTGGTAAGCTGCCACGGCGTGGTGCTGGTCAGGACGAAGGTGTTGCTGGTGTCGCTCATGCTCTGATCGCAGTCGGAGGAGAGAGTGCGCCGCGCCCCGAGCGCAGCCGCCGAGGATGCTCGTGCGCCAATATAGGGGAGGGCTCGACGACATTGCGCCCGTTCACCGACCACCGTGGCGCGTCCGCCGTCGCGCGGTGATCTTTCGTCTGGCGCCGCGCATCGTGCGCGACGCCAGCACCGGGCAGGTGGCTGAGTGGTTGAAAGCACCGGTCTTGAAAACCGGCGGACCCTCACGGGTCTCGTGGGTTCGAATCCCACCCTGCCCGCTCCGTTCCCAATCGCGTCCGATCGGCCGGCGGATCTCCCGGTGGCAGCCCCAGACGCGCACGCAGCAGCTTGCCCGCTACGGCCTTCGTCAACTCGAAGGTCAGCGCCCCGCCGTGGTCCAGCAGCGCCGACTTGGTCTCGTTCCACAGACTCTGGCTGCGCACCATCTCGACCCACTCGTGGCCCTCCCACGTGAGCCCCGAGATGCTGATGACGTCCCCACGCGCACCGTGGGACTGCGAGATCTTCCCGTTGACCAGACCGGCGCGGATCATCATCTCGAGGTGCGCGAGCAGCACCGGGTCCTCCACCTCCCCCGCCCGGTACTGCACGGGCGGGCTCGCCGGCAACGCTTCGATCGTGAGCATGAGCTGCCTGACCAGATCCAGGTCACGCCTCATCCGCCGCTTCTCCCATGGATCGTCGACCGTGCCACCGCGACGTTGGTGCGTACGCGGCACTTGCGCCACAAGCTAATCGCCGCGGGCGCGGCGGCGCTCCGTCCCTCGGGTTGCTGACGCCTCTCGCGCTCGATTACATTTCGGTTCGGTGACGTCCGCAACGGTCACCCTGGAGAGATGGCCGAGAGGCTGAAGGCACCGGTTTGCTAAACCGGCATAGGGGGTCAACCTCTATCGAGGGTTCGAATCCCTCTCTCTCCGCTCCGAAGGCCCGCCGCAGCCGCGGCGGGCCTTCGTGCTTCATCCATCGTCGACGTCCACATGTCCGCACCGACTCCGCGCCTTCGATTCGCCCCGTCGCCCACGGGCTACCTGCACGTGGGTGGCGCACGCACGGCGCTCATCAACTGGCTCTACGCGCGCAAGTTCGACGGCAAGCTCCTGCTGCGCATCGAGGACACCGACAAGGCGCGCAGCACCGAGGAGAGCACGCGTGCCATCTTCGAGGGGCTCGAGTGGCTCGGGCTTCTGTGGGACGAGGACGTCGTGCATCAGGGCGACAACCTCGAGCGCCACCGCGCCGACGCGCTGCGCCTGCTCGACAACGGCTCGGCGTACCGCTGCTTCTGCACCCAGGCGGAGCTGGCGGAGCGTCGCGCCGAGGCCGAGGCGCGCAACGACAGCTTCAGGTACGACCGCCGGTGCGATCGTCTGCCCGCCGACGAGGTCGCACGTCGCGTCGCGGCGGGCATGCCGTTCACGGTGCGCTTCCGCGTGCCCGAAGGCACCACGTCGTGGAACGATCTCGTGCACGACGAGATTGCCTTTCCCAACAAGGACATCGAAGACTTCATCGTCCTGCGCACCGATGGGACGCCGATCTACAACCTCGCCGTCGTGAGCGATGACATCACGATGCGCATCACCATCGTGATGCGCGGCGACGACCACATCTCCAACACGCCGAAGCAGATCATGCTCTACCGCGCGCTCGGCGCGGAGCTGCCGACGTTCGCGCATCTGCCGATGATCCACGGTATGGACGGGAAGAAGCTCAGCAAGCGGCATGGCGCGACGGCGGTAGGCGACTATCAGCACCTCGGCATCCTGCCCAGCGCGATGCTGAACTTTCTCGCGCTGCTCGGCTGGTCGCCGGGCAACGACATCGAGGTGATGACGCAGGCGCAGATGATCGAGCTGTTCGATACGGCAGGGCTGCAGAAGAAGGCCGCCATCTTCGACCCGAAGAAGCTGGAGTGGATGAATGGCCAGCATCTGAGCCTCATTTCCTCCGACGAGCTCGCCAAGCGCGTGGCACCGGCGATGGCGGCGGCCGGCTTGGCGACGGTCGGCGAGCTCGAGCAGCGGCGGGAGTGGTTCCTTGCCCTGCTCGATCTGCTCAAGGTCCGCGCGCGGACGATCGACGACATCGTGCGGCAGGCCGTCCCCTATTTTCGCGGCACCATCACCTACGATGCCGACGCCGAGGCGAAGCAGTGGAACGACCGCGCTGGTACGGCTGAGATCTTGGCCCACGCGCGTGACGCACTCGCCCGCGTCGCCCGATGGGAGCTGTCTGAATTGGAGGAATCGCTGAGGCTGCTAGCGGAGCGACTCGGATTCGGTGAGAAGGCAGGCAGGGTGTTCCAGCCATTGCGTGTCGCCCTTACAGGTCTCGCGGCGAGCCCTGGAATCTTCGACGTGCTCCTCATGCTCGGTCGCGATCGGGCACTCACTCGCATAGACGATGCGGTGACCTACCTGCGATCCTAAGGGTCGGCCGTCACATGAGGGGGAAGAAACAAGTGTTGCGCCTTACGTTTTGAGTTGTACATTAGCCATACCACCGCTGTAAACGGGCTCGAGCACCACAGACGACCGGCTGCTGATCTAGCCGGTGAGGGTCCATGACGGAGCCGCTGACGCCGCTGGAACGACGGGTATATCACTACCTGATCGATTTCCTCGCGGAGAACACGTACCAGCCCAGCATCCGCGAGATCGCGAAGAAGTTTCGCATCAAGTCGACGAAGACGGTCTCCGACCTTCTTGCGTCGCTCTCGCAAAAGGGGTTCATCGAGCGCGATCAGTCGCGCTCGCGCGGCGTCCGCATCGTCGGCTTCTCCGGAACTGCCGCCACTCAGCCCGTGCCGTACTACGGGCGCGTGCATGCTGGCGAGCCGGCACTGATCCCCGAGCATCGTGAGAGCTTCATCACGATGGATCGTCGCTTTTTGCCGAGCGACGACGTCTTCTTCCTGCGCATCAAGGGAGAGTCGATGATCGGGCGGGGGATCTTCGATGGCGACTACGTCATGGTGTCGCCCTCGACGCGCGCGAAGGACGGCGACATCGTCGCCGCGAGGCTTGGCGAAGAAGCGACCGTAAAGACGCTCACCCATCGCGGCGCGACGATCGTGCTGGAGCCGGCGAACGACGCCGAGCGCGCGATCGAGGTCGGGCCGCGCGACGACTTCGCGGTGCTCGGCGTCGTGTGCGGCGTGTTCCGGCCCTTCATGGAAGAGAAGGAGCAGCCGGTGCTCAACCTCGCGCCGGACGCCGAGATTCACTGAGGACCGGGCGCGCACGGCGCCCTCCCCCAACCCAGCGTCGGACGCGCATCACGCGCGCCGACTCGTCGTTCGCTAGCGCGTCCCTCCGGACGACTGCGCGACTCCGCGCTCCTCGTCCTGGCGCTGCTTCTCGCGGCGCTCGCGGTCCTTCCGCTCGCGGATGCGCTTCACGGCCGCCTTGAACTCGTCGTCGTGGAACTGCGCCTGCGCGTGCTGTAGCACTTCGCCGCGATGCGTCGTCACGAGACGATCGACCGCGCGCTCACCCGGGTTGGCCTGCGCACGAATCGGCAGCGCCGCCAGCACCGCGCTCGGGATCCAGAACTTCCCGAGATAGATCTTGCTGCCGTCGATGCCGTACTTCTTTCCGTTGCGGTCGAACGTCCAGTCGCCCGGCTTGCGGCCCGCGTTCGCGGCGGCCATCTCGACGGAATCGTTGTACGCGAGGATCGTCGCCTTCACCGCGCTGTCGGCGCGCTGAGCCGCCGTCTTGGGAGCAGGATAGAAGAACTTTCCACCCATCGAGAGACGGGGGTCCATCTCACCGGGCACGATGCCGGTCGCGGGCCCGACACCACCTCCCGCGCCGGAGCCATCGTCGACGCCACCGGGTGTGCCACCAGGGGTCGGAGTACCGACGGGCGGCGCGATGGTCGTCGGCACGCGCGACGGCGCGACGAGTCGACGGGTGGGCTCGTTGGCTCGCGCCGGCGGCGCAGCGGTCGCCTCTCCCACGGCGCCCGCCGGCGGCGACACTCCCACGTAGGTGATGTGCTCCTCCGCCGGCGGGGCCGAGGGTGCAGGCCGCTCGAATACGATGTCGTAGTGCAACACGACGTTCGCGAGCACCACGGCCAGCACCGTGTGGAAGGCGACCGAGACGAGGAAAGAGCCCGACGGGCGACGCCGCTTCATGCCGCGCCGACGGGGGTCATGCTGCTCAGCAGCGCGCCCGCACGCTGCGCCGCTTCGGCGATGCGCGCTGGCGACTGGATGAACGAGATGCGGAAGAA
>DATFOL010000349.1:0-7546 GCA_035265545.1 Gemmatimonadaceae bacterium
GCTGGACGTCGAGCCGGCGCCAGCCGCGCCAGCGAAGCGCGCCGCGCCGGTCGCTGCGCCTGCGCCGCGCGCGCCGAAGCCGCGGCGGCTGTCCTTCAAGGAGCGCGGCGAGCTCGCGTCGCTACCCGACCTGATCGACGCGAAAGAGCGTGAGCGCGAGCAGGTCTATCTCTCGCTCGCCGATCCGGCGCTGCTGCGCGACGGTGCCGCGGTGAGCGAGGCGCGATCGCGGCTCGCGACGCTCGAGACGGAGATCGGCGCGCTCACCGCACGCTGGGAAGAGCTGGAGACTATCGAGTCGGAGAGTTGATGGGCGCGTACACCGCGTCGCGGAAGCCCTTGTGGAGCTTCACCGGATCGAACGGGACGATCTGGGTGAAGAGCACCGCCGTGAGCTGATTCGCCGGATCGACCCAGAACAGCGTGCTGGCGAGGCCGTCCCAGAAGAACTCTCCGACCGTTCCGTTGTTCTCCGCGGCCGACTTCGGCGGCGCGACGCGCACGGCGAAATCGATGCCGAAGCCTACCTGTCCTTTGGTCGTGAGGAACGAGCTGTCCTTCACTGTCGCCGGCAGATGGTTGGTGGCCATCAGGCGCACGGTCTCGGGACGGAGGATGCGCACACCGTCGAGCTCTCCGCCGTCGAGCAACATGCGGGTGAAGCGCAGGTAGTCGTCGAGGGTGGAGGTGAGACCGAATGCGCCGGGCTCCAACGGCCACGGTCTGGTGTTGAACGCGCGATAGGTCGAATCTGGCGTGCGCGTCAGGCCACCGTTTGCGCCGCGCTGATAGAGCACCGCGAAGCGAGACTGGTCGCTCTCCGGCACGAGATAGCGCGTCTGCCGCATGCCGAGCGGGTCGAGCACGTGCTGGCGCACGTAGCTCCCGAACGCCTGGCCGGAGACCCGTTCCACGAGCGCGGCCTGCACGTCGACCGAGATGCCGTACGACCAGCGCGTTCCCGGCTGGAAGGCGAGCGGCACGCTCGCGAGCTTCCGCGAGAATTGCGCGAGGGTGTTGTTGCGATTCAGCGGATCGGCGGCGCGATAGAGCGGCCCGACGCCCGGCTCACCCGCCCCGGCGACGAAGCCCGCGGTGTGTCGCGTGATGTCGCGGATCGTGATCGCCCGCTCCGGCGGCACGAGGCGCGGGGCGCCGGCCGAGTCGGTGCCGGCGTAGACGCGGACGTCGGCGAACTCGGGAAGGTACTTCGCGAGCGGCTCGTCGAGCTGGAACTTCCCCTGCTCGTAGAGCTGCATCATCGCCACGCCGGTAATCGGCTTGGTCATCGAGTAGATCTGCACGATGGCGTCGCGCGTCATCGGCCGGCCGGCTTCCCGGTCGGCGAGGCCGAAGGCACCGAAGTAGGCCTCTCGGCCCTTTTCCCACACGACCGCGCTCGCGCCGACGAGGCGGCCGGAGCTCACGAAGGCGCGCAGGGTGGAGTCGATGCGCGACTTGGCGGTGGGGGTGATGATGCGGGGGCTGTGCGCGGTGGCCGCGGAGGCCGTGCGTGCAGATGAAGGTTTGGCGGTAGCGCAACCGGCCAGTACCGCGGCTGCGGCGAAAATAGCGGTCGAACGTGTCAGCATGTTACGCCCGGTAGGGGGTGGGGAGTGGAGAGTTCGGAGTAACAGCGTTGGAATGGCGCGCCTCATCACTCCCCACCCCCCACTCCCCACCGTATTTCGTTAACTCGAGTAGTACGCCGCGTTTTCGTCGATGTAGCCCTGGGTGAGGTCGCAGCCGTACGCCGTCGCCTCGGCGCTGCCGACGCCGAGCGACACGACGATGTCGACGATCTCGGAGCCGAGCGCCGCGCGGACCGCCGCGTCGTCGAAGTCGAGGCGGTAGCCGTCGCGCAGAACCTCGTGGTTGTTGATCCACGCGCTGGTGGACGCCGGGTCGATCGCACAGTCGAAGCACTTGCCGACGGCCATCAGGATGCGGCCGACGTTCGGATCGGCACCGTACACCATGGTCTTGATGAGCGGCGAGTTGACGAGCGACTTGGCGATCCGGCGCGCCTCGCCAGGATCCCTCGCGCTGCGAATCGTGGTGCGCAGCAGATGCGTGGCGCCCTCGCCGTCCCGCGCGAGGATCTCGGTCATGCGGATGCACCCGGCGACCAGCGCGTCGAGGAACGCGTGTTCGTCTACCGGTCCGGCCAGTCCATTGGCGAGGATGGCGCAGGTGTCGGAGGTGCTCGTATCGCTGTCGACCGACAGCATGTTGAACGAGACGTCGACGGCGTGGCGCAGCATGCGGTCGAGCGCCGGCGCGTCGAGCGCGGCGTCGGTGAAGACGTAGGCGAGCATCGTCGCCATGTTCGGCTCGATCATCCCGGAGCCCTTGGCGACCCAGGTGATCGTCGCATCGCCGACGCCGAGCGACAGTGCCTTGGGATGCGTGTCGGTGGTCATGATTCCTTCGGCACCGGCTATTGGATCACTACAGAGCTCGGTCGACATGCCCTGAACGCCGGCCTCGATGATCTCGATCGGGAGACGGACGCCGATCACGCCGGTGGAGCTGACGAGGATTCGGTCCGGTGTCGAGCCGATCTCGGTCGCCGCGGCCACGGCCATGCGGCGCGCGTTCTCGAGCCCCCGCTCGCCCGTCGCGACGTTGCTGACCTTGCTGTTGGCGAAGATCGCGCGGAGTCGGCCGCCGCGGATCGTCTCGCGGCCGAGCAGCACGGGTGCACCGGGAAACTTGTTGCGCGTGAACACCGCCGCCGCCGCGGCATCGACGTCGCTCACGAACAGCGCGAGATCCTTCGCGGTGGGCTTGAGCCCGCAGTTACGGCTCGCGCAGCGGAACCCACGCGGGAAGATCGGGCGGTCGTGGAAGGGCATTCGAGACGGAATGTGGCGGGAAGCGTTCGCGGCGCGGGAAGTTATCGGGGCCGATGTTGGATGCGCTACCGCCCCGCTCCGCGTGCAAGCCACTACTGGCGTCCGGACGGCGCGACCACGGATTGGACGGATGACGCGGTGACGGCCGGATTTGCTCCGCTACGGCGGACAGATCGCTGCGCCGCAGCCCAGAAAAGACTTCGGGATCGTGGATGGAGAGGAGCGGTGCGCGGACGCACGGAGCGCGACCCGGAGCGGAGAGCTCCGCGTCATCCGGAAAACCGCGCCATCCGCATTCGCGTCGTTGAACCAGCGCGATGCCTGCTATTCCACCACGACCGTCGGCGCCTTCGGCTCTTCGGCTACGCCCGGCACGTCGGCCTTATCGCCGCTCACACCCTCGTCGGCGCGCTTCTCCTCGTGCACGGACTCGAGCGCGTCCTTCTGGATCCATCCCTGCTCCGCCGCGTGGCTCGCCGCGGCGAAGGTGTCGTCGGCGAGGATGAGCGTGGAACCGGCGGCGAGCACCTCCTTCGCCAGCGCCTGCACACTGGCCGACCGCGCCGGCTCGGCGCGGACGTTCCGGATGTAGATCGCGAGGATGCGCCCGGGAAACTGATCGAGGATCGAGCGGTAGATCTCCGGATCGCGCTGGCTGTCGTCGCCGATGAGGATGAACGGCAACGACGGATACAGCTCGAGGATCTCCCTGATGATCGGCTCCTTGTGCCGCTTGAGCCGGTTCGACGTGAGCGAGTCGAAGTCGACGTCCCAGTCGCGCAGATGGATCGGCCCCGTCGGGATGCGCTGGATGTCCATGAAGTCCGCGATGACATCATGGATGTTCCACGGGCTGCTCGACACGTAGAAGATCGGATTCTTGCGCGCCCCGTCACCGCCGCGCTCGAGCGCCTGATAGAACGCGGCCACCCCCGGGAAGGGCAGCCGCGTCCGCGCGTTGCCGAGCATCACCGTGCGCACCGCCTGGAAGAAGCTCGTGATGCGCGATTGGATGACGGTGTCGTCCAGATCGCTGATGACGCCGAAGGTCTCGGTGCCCGCCGGGACGAGAATCGGCGCCTTGCCGCGGATTTCAGGCTGGCCGGCGCGGACGGGCCCATGGAGCTGGACGTTCGCCTCGCGCCAGTGATCGTCGCCCTCGAGTGGAGCCGGTAGATCGATCCACGTGCGGAAGAACCCTTCCTCGTCGGCCACGACCTCCCGCTCGTGCTCCCCGAAGTGGATGCCCACCCGCGCGCCGGGGAGCGGATTGCTGTCGATCCGCTTGTAGGTGTTGATCAGGTTGCGCCAGAGCGAGTCAGTCGCCGTCGCCGAGCCGATGCCGCGCGATTCGATCACACGGCCATGCACCAGCACGCGCGAACGAGTGCCGTAGCCGCGGTAGGGCATGATCTCGTATGGCCGATCGTCGTCGGTGATGCCGAGCGACTGGCCGGCCCGCTCGATCTCGCTGCGCAGGTCACTGGCGAGCCGGCCGAGCCGCTCCCGCCAGCCCAGCGATGCGTCGTCCGACATCCCTAGGGGACGATAGGCTGCGGCGCGACCACCACGCGGCCGATCATGTTCGCGTCGCCACCGAACCAGATCTGCCGCGACTTCGGATCGAACATCATGTGGCGGATCGTGTTCGCCTTGTCGGCCGCGATGGTGATCGTCTCGGTGAACTTCTTCTGCGCCGGATCGAACGCGACGAGACGGTTCGGCTGCACTCCCGTCTCGGCCAGCCAGATGCGGCCGCGGTCGTCCGAGGTGACGGCGTAGGGGAGCGAGCCCGGTCCGCCGGGCAGCGCCCACTCGTCCACCTTGCCGGTCTTCGGATCGAGCCGGCCCAGGAAGCCGCGGGTGTAGTCACCGTACCAGATCACGTCGTCCGGGGTGACGGCGATGCGGCGCGGCCGGGAACGCTCGTTCGGCAGCGTATACGCCTTGAACTCACCGGACTTCGGGTCGATGGTGCCGATCTTGTTCGTGCCGAAGAGGTCGAACCAGGGCTGGTTCTTCGAGTCGACCACGAGGCCGTAGGGCCGCGAGCCCGGTTGCATCTTCCAGATGCGGATCTTGCCGTCGGCCGTGGTCAGCTTGCCGACCGCGCTGGACTGCTGCGCGGTGAACCACGCGTCACCGTTGCGATCGAAGAGCATGGTGTGCGGGTCGCGGACGCCCTCGGGCACCGGAATGCTCGTAGTCTTGCCGGTCGCCGGATCGAGCCGGACGATGGTGCCGTTGGCGTTGCCGGTGAACCAGACCGTCCCCTTGGGGTCGACGACGAGGTTGTGCGGGTGCGCACCCTTCTCGACCTCGTAGCGCTTGAACTCGCCCGTCTTCGGGTCGAGCCGTCCGACGTAGTTCCCTGCCTGGCCAACGAACCAGACATGTCCCTTCTGATCGGCGTACGGGTCGCGCGGACGCCCGTCCCACGGCGTGCTCCAGAGCTTGGGCTCGGAGGCAGCCGCGGACCGCGCGGCCTGGGCGACGGCGAGCTGGCTGACGGTGAGCGAGAGAGCGAGGGCGACGATCGACGTGCGCATGCAGTCCTCCAGGGGAAGCGATGGTGTCCTCATCAAGCTACGCGGGACGCCTGAAAAACGCTCCGCTCCGGACATCCGATGAGCCGGCTTCGCGTGCGCGCCCTGCCGCCCTCGAGCGTCCCTCGGCGCGAATGCTACTTGTTCACCCGGCGCATCTCCCACGAGCCCTCGGCGCGGATGCGGCCCGCACTGCGGGTCTGGAAGGTGCCCGCGATCTTGTCGGAGCGGACCTGACCGAAGAAGACCGTGTTGACGCTGCACTCGCAGTCGGGCGAGATGTAGGGCTCGAGCGTGCCGCGGACGCTGTCGGCGCGCACGGCGACGAAGTCGATCCGGAGCTGCTGCGCCGATCCGGCGTGCATGGCGTGTACACTCGACGGATCGGCCGAGCGCACGGGCTGCCCGCGCGGATCCACCATCGTCACGTCCCCGAACAGACTGTCCGACCCGCTGCGCAGGGAGAACGACAGCGAGCCGCCGCGCCCGCCCGCGCCGTTCCAGTACTCTCCGGCCCACGAACCGGCGAGGCCCGCGATCGACCGCGGGTCGCCCTGCAGCTGCACGGGCATCGATGGAGCGGTGCGGCAGCCGATGAGGGCGACGATGGCGAACGAGCCGATCAATGCACGGCGCATGGGAGCCTCACGGGGTGAAGGTGCGGGCAGCAAACCGTCCAGGAGGAACGAGTCGTCGCCGCGGGAGAGAAGGTACGACCTGGAGTCTGCGGAATGTGGGGGATGCCGACAAGCGTCGCCGGTCGTATTGCCGCTCATGGTGATGCCAGGGCGGTGAACGATCTTGCACGATACCGCGATCCGACGAGCCGCGTTTCCCGCTGTCGCTCGGGC
The DNA here is from genome assembly GCA_035265545.1 of Gemmatimonadaceae bacterium. Taxonomy (GTDB): domain Bacteria; phylum Gemmatimonadota; class Gemmatimonadetes; order Gemmatimonadales; family Gemmatimonadaceae; genus AG11. The sequence goes on from DATFOL010000349.1 coordinate 6,256, forward strand.
TGGCGCGACCTTCGCGATTGCGCTTCCATTCGTCGAGCCACGCGAGCGTGCCGGCAATCATCCCTCCATCGCAGTCGCCGTCCTCTGTCACCCGCTCCCCGGAGTCTGCGGAGCGACCTTGGCATGCGCGGGATGTCGCAGACGCGCTCGCACGCTTCGGCACTGATCCGTCACGTGGTCTCACCGAGGCCGTCGCATCCGAGCGCCTGGCATCCGACGGCCCCAACGAGCTCGCCAGCAAGCCCCCCGTTCCTCGGTGGCGCCGGTTCGTCGCGCAGTTCCGGAGCGTGCTGGTCCTCCTGCTGCTCGCGGCCACGGCGATCTCCGTCGCGCTGTGGCTCGTCGAGCGGGACACGCCGCTCCCATACGACGCGATCGCCATCCTCGCCATCGTGCTCCTGAACGCCGCCCTTGGCTACGTGCAGGAGGAGCGGGCCGCGGAGGCCGTGGCGGCGTTGCGCACGATGTCGGCGGCGGAAGCGTCCGTGGTCCGTGACGGCGTACGGCAGCGCGTGCCCGCCCGCACGATCGCCACCGGCGATCTGCTCATCGTCGAGGAGGGCGACACCGTGCCGGCAGATGCGCGCATCGTGCAGGCGACCGCGCTCCAGGTCTCCGAGGCAGCGCTCACGGGCGAGAGTGTCCCCGTGGAGAAGGCGACTGCGACGCTCGGTGAGGAGACGGGGCTCGCCGAGCGTACGAACCTGCTGTACAGCGGCACGGCGGTCACCTACGGGCGCGGGCGTGCCGTCGTCGTCGCGACCGGCATGCACACCGAGATAGGACACATCGCGGGGCTGCTGGAGTCGACCGTCGCCGAGGAGACGCCGCTCCAGCGCGAGCTGGATCACGTCGGCCGCGTGCTCGGTCTCGTCGTCGTGGGCATCGCCATCGCCATCATCGCCGCGATCCTGCTCCTGCAGGATGTCCGCGGCGCGTCCGCGGTGGTCCAGGTGCTGCTGCTCGGCGTCGCCCTCGCCGTGGCTGCCGTGCCCGAAGGTCTGCCGACCATCGTCACCGCGGTGCTCGCGGTCGGCGTTCGCCGAATGGCGCGACGCCGCGCGATCGTTCGCCGCCTTTCCGCGGTCGAGACACTCGGGTCGGCCACCGTGATCGCGTCCGACAAGACCGGCACGCTCACCCGCAACGAGATGACCGTGCGCGCCGTGGTCACGGCGAGCGGACACGTGTCGATCGGCGGCTCCGGCTACGCGCCGGAAGGCGAGGTGGTGGCGCAGGGCGCAACGCTCGACGGCGCGCTCCGCATCGAGCTGGAACGCGCGCTCACCGC
>DATFOL010000350.1:0-5713 GCA_035265545.1 Gemmatimonadaceae bacterium
GCCGCCGGCGGCCCCGACGACGAGCAGTAGCTTCCCCGTGGGATCGACCACGATCGTCGGCGACATCGCGCTCAGCATTCGCTTGCCGGGCTGAATCGCGTTCGCCTCACCCTGTACGAGGCCGAACATGTTCGGCACGCCAGGCCGCGAGGTGAAGTCGTCCATCTCGTCGTTGAGGAAGAACCCCGCCGACGGGAGATAGACGCCGGAGCCGAACAGCTCGTTGATCGTCGTGGTCATCGCCACGGCGTTGCCCCTGGAATCGGCCACCGAGACGTGCGTCGTCTGGGTGCCCTCGCGCAGCGGCGTCGCGGGGGTCGGCGTGGCGCGCTCGGCGCCGATGGTCGCGCGCAGCGACGCGGCGTAGCGCTTGTCGGTGAGCTGCTTCAGCGGAACGTCCACGAACGCCGGGTCGCCGAGCTTCGCGTTGCGGTCGACGAACGCGCGCTGGAACGCCGATCCGAGCAGATGCGCCCAGCGCGTGCTCCCGAACGGCGGCAGCGGGCGGTAGCCCTCGAGGATGTTCAGCGTCTCGACCATCGTCACGCCGCCGGACGACGACGGAGGCATCGTGAGCAGCGTGTGTCCGCGGTACGTCGAGCGGATCGGCTTCCGCCATTCCGCGCGGTAGCGCCGCAAGTCCTCCAGCGTGATGATGCCGCCCAGCGCGGCGAGCTCGCGCGTCCACGACTCGGCGACCGGACCCTGGTAGAATCCGGCGCGCCCGCGCGTCGCGATGGCGCGCAGCGTTCGTGCGAGCGCGGGCTGCGCCAGTCGCGCTCCCGGGCCGAGCGGCTCACCGTTCGGCACGAACACGGCGCCGCCGCCGAACTTCTCGAGCAGCTCCCGATAGTCGGCGAACCTGCGGGCGAGCGCGCTGTCGACGACGAACCCCTCCTCGGCGAGTCGGATCGCGGGCTTCATCACCTCCGCCAACGGAAGCGCACCGTAGCGCGCGAGTGCCTCGGTGAGTCCGGCCACCGCGCCCGGCACCCCCGACGCCAACGGGCCGACGACGCTCGCGTCGGTGACCTTGCCATCGGGTCCGACGTACATGTCGCGCGTCGCGGCGAGCGGCGCCACCTCGCGGTAGTCGATCGCGGCGCTCCGACCGTTCGCGAGGTGGATGACCATGTAGCCGCCGCCGCCGATGTTGCCGGCCTCGGGGTACACCACCGCGAGCGCGAAGGCCGTCGCCACTGCGGCGTCGACCGCGTTGCCGCCGCGCTTGAGGATCTCGACGCCGGCCTGGCTGGCCAGCGGCGCGTCCGAGACGACCATCGCGCGCTTGGCGACGACGGGAGCTCGGCCAGCGGGAAAGCGCCACTCCGCCGGGAACCGCGCCGGTCTGCGTCCCGGAGGGGGAGTGTAGCGCGCGCCCGAGCCGAGCGCTCCCGCGGCGCCCGCGTCGGTGGCTCCACGCGGAGTGGCCTGCGAGACGGCCTCGCGCGCCATCGCCGCGAGGAGAATCGCGACGAGCGCGACACGAGGGGCGGTCATGCGGTAAGCCCTGATGTGTGAGAAGAGCGGCAGTCGATCAGCCGCCGAATCCCAGCCGTGCGATCAGCCGGGTGCTCGAGATCCGCATGCTCGTGTCCTCTCCCGCCGCCAGGCCGGTCTTCTGATGCAGCGACGTCCCGAGGTCCTGCACGACGTCGACGTGGAAGCTGCGCGAGAACGAGTAGCCGAGCCCGTACGAGAAGACGAACGTGAAGTCGGCGTCGGTGGACGGACCGAGCTGCGCGTCGGTGCCGCGCTCGCGAAAACCGGAGTAGATCGTCGAGCCGACGCCGAGCTCGAACACCGAGCGGATGTCCCGACCCGTGGTGACGTGCACGACGCCCAGCGCCTGCGACACGCGTGCGTCGACCTGCCGGGTGAGCGGCGTTCCGCTGATGTTCAGGAAGTCCATCGAGGGCTGCGACGTCGAGGCGCGGACGCCGAGGGTGATCCCGCTCTTCACCGTGCGCTCGATCGACAGCCCGTACTGCTGCGAGTCGCCGAGATCCCACCGCGACGCGGTCGTGCCATCGAAGACGGTCCACCCGCTCTGCCAGCCGACCCCGGCCGAGACCCACGTCTGCGGATCGCGGAGCGTGAACTGTCCGCCGCGGATGATCTGCGCCCCACCGCGCTGAAGCGGGAGTGCGAAGAGGACCGACAACAGCGCGAGTGGGAGACGTCGCACGTGTGCTCCGTGTGGCTTGCCAGTGTGGAACGGCGGCCGGTAACTTAGCCGACGCACCCGGGTGCCGATAGAAATTACCCGGACGGACCATCTCGAGTTTCTCTCGCCTCACGCCGTGACCTCAAGAGTCGTCGATCCGCGCGTCACCGAGCAGCGCAACCCGCGCACGCAGCAGATCGACCTGGCGGATCCACTCGGCATCGTGGACCTCATGCACGCCGAGGACCAGGAGGTCCCGCGGGCGGTCGCGACGCAGCGCGAGCAGATCGCCGAGGCGATCAGCGCCGCGGAGACGGTCTTTCGCGGCGGAGGGCGGCTGTTCTATGTCGGGGCGGGGACCTCCGGACGGCTCGGCGTGCTCGACGCGTCCGAATGCCCACCCACTTTCGGCACCGACCCCGAGATGGTGCAGGGGATCATCGCCGGCGGTCCGGCGGCGCTCACCAGCGCGCAGGAGGGCGCCGAAGACCGGCTCGACGCGGCGCGCATCGATCTCGATGCACGCGGCGTACGCGCGGGAGACTTCGTCGTCGGGATCGCCGCGTCGGGAACGACGCCGTACGTGCGCATGGCGCTCGAGCACGCGAAGTCGCTCGGCGCGCGCACGGCGATCGTCGCGTGCTCGCCGCCGCCCGCGGCGGCGCTCGCCGCGGCGGACATCGCGATCGTCGCCGTCACGGGCCCCGAGGTCGTCACCGGCAGCACGCGGCTCAAGGCGGGAACGGCGACGAAGCTCATCCTGAACATGATCACGACAGGCGCGATGATCCGCCTGGGCAAGACGTTCGGGAACCTGATGGTGGACCTGCGCGCGACGAACGTGAAGCTCACCGATCGGAGTCAGCGCATCGTCGCCGAGGTATGCGACGTGGATCGTGAGGAGGCACGCACACTCCTCGCCGACTCGGGGGGCCGCGTGAAGCTCGCGATCGTGATGCACGCGCTCGGCGTGTCGCGCGACGAAGCGGAGCGCCGGCTCGAAGCGGCGGGAGGAGTCATTCGCCGGGTGGTGCCCGACGCGCCGCCGCCGGTGGTCGCATGAGCGCCGAGCGTCCTGTGGGCGGCGGCGTGTGCGTCGGGCTGATGTCCGGCACGTCGCTCGACGGCATCTCGGCCGCGGTAGCGCGATTCGCTCCCGACGGGAATCGCTTCCACGTCGAGCTGCTCGCCTTCCACGTGCACGAGTACGCGCCCGAGCAGCGCGACCGGCTGAAGGCCGCGATGCAGGGCGCGACGGCGCGCGAGTACTGCCGCCTCGCGGTGGACCTGGGCGACTGGCTCGCCGACGCGGCGGTGCAGGTGCTCGCCGAGGCGGGCGTGCCGCGCGCCGAGGTACGCGCGATCGGCTCGCACGGGCAGACGCTGTGGCACGAGCCGGGTCACTCCACCTGGCAGCTCGACGCGCCGGCGGTGATCGCCGAGCGCACGGGCATTCCGGTGGTGAGCGACTTCCGCGTGCGCGACGTCGCGGCCGGCGGGCAGGGCGCGCCACTGGTGCCGATCGCCGATGCGCTGCTCTTCGCGGGCGACGACTGGCGCGCGCTGCAGAATCTCGGCGGCATCGGCAACGTCACGATCGTCCCTCCCGATGGGACACTCGCGAGCGTGCGCGCCTTCGACACGGGCCCCGGCAACGTCGTGATCGACGGGGTGGTGCGTCGCCTCGATCCGTCGAAGCGCTACGACGAGGACGGCCGGATCGCAGCGGCCGGCACGCCGGTGCAGGGTGTGATCGACGAGCTGCTGTCGCATCCGTACTTCGCCGCGGAGCCGCCGAAGAGCACGGGCCGCGAGCTGTTCGACGATGCGTACGTCACGCAGCTCATCGACCGCTGCCGCGCGGCGAAGCCCAACGCGAGCGACGCGGATCTCGTCGCGACGGCGACGGCGCTGACGGCACACAGCCTCTCGGATGCGTACCGCCGGTTCATGCCCGAGCCGGTGATGGAGGTGCTGCTCTCGGGCGGTGGCTCCAAGAACCCGACGCTCAAGCGGATGATCGCCGAGCGGCTGAAGCCGCTGGCGGTTCGCACGTTCGACGAGCGGTTCTTCGACGCCGAGGCCAAGGAAGCCGTGGCGTTCGCGCTGCTCGCGCTGCTGCATCTCGAATCGCGTGCCGGCAACGTGCCGACTGCGACGGGCGCTCGCGGGTCGCGGGTGCTCGGGGCGTTCACACCTGGTCTGATCTAGGCCAGGGCTTCGCGTGCCGCGTTCGGGCGCGGATGCCCGACACCGAACGCCGCGCAACACACCGAACACCGCGCGACCGACCCGGACGCGGAAGAGGAACGGCTATCGCAGAATGGAGCCGAGTCCAGCCGAAGCGACGAAGGCAGCCAATCGCTCCGCCGGAACCGCGTACACGATGCGCCCCTGACTCTCCGCCTCGCCGCCATAGATCACGCCGACCACGAGCCCGTGCACGTCGAACACCGGGCTCCCACTCGACCCCTTGCCCGCGTACGAGTCGATCTGCAGCACGTCCGCCAGCCGCTTGCTCACCGTGCCAGCCGTGGTCGTCGTGCGTGCGCGCACGTCGAGGCCCGCGCCTTCCATCGGCGTGTCCACCGCGTGCGGGTAGCCGATCGTCGCCACCGGGGAGCCGACCCGCGTCTCGCGCGCGGCGCGGCTCACTCCGGCCACCACCGGAAAGGGCACGCCTTCGTCCATCCGTAGCAGCGCGAGGTCGTCAGTCTCGCTCACGCGCACCAGTCGCGCCGGACGCCACTCCGTGGTGTTGGCGAACAGCACCCGGATCCGTCGCGGCGGGCGGCCCGACGGCGAGCTCACGACGTGCCGGTTCGTCATCAGCGCGCCGTCGGCCGAGATCGCGAACGCGGTGGCGGCGATGAACGTCCCATCGAGGTCGCTGGCGATCATCGCCACCGCCGCGTCGTTGAGATCGTGCACGCGCGGGAAATCCATCTGGGTGATCGCCTGACGCAGCCGCGTCTCCTGCGCGACACGCTCCGAGAGCGCCGCCATCACCTCGGGGCTCGAGCCGCCCGCCATGCGCCGTCGCACGCGCATCTCGCCCGAGATGATCGCGTCGCGCTCGGCGAGCAGCCGCGAGAACTGGGAGTCGCGCGCCTGCATCGCCGCCACCGTGCGCTTGAGCGGCACCGACGCGCTCTCGCTCCGGGCGATCAGCGCCAGCAGCTCGCGCTCGCGCGCCGAGCCGCGCCGCTGCCAGAGCGCGCCCGCCACCACCGCGATCACGAGCAGCGCGCCGATCGCCAGCCCGAACATCCGGCGCAGCGACGCGGTCTCCACCTCGACCGCCTCGGCGATGCGCTCGCTCGTGGCGCGACGCGGCAGCGCACTCGCTCCCGCCGGCGACGAGGCCACCGTCGCCCGCGGCGCGTCGGCGATGCGCACTTCCAACTGTGGACCGTTCGCGCCGAGGCTCATCGAGTCGCCGCTGAACAGCCGACGATGGGCGTCGATGCGCTCGCCGTTCACGAAGGTGCCGTTGGTGCTCTGCTGGTCGAACACCGTCCACGCGCCGTCCGCTTCGCGGAGCTC
>DATFOL010000351.1:0-2098 GCA_035265545.1 Gemmatimonadaceae bacterium
AACGCGTTGTTCTTGCCGCTTCCCGCGCCGAGTCCGCGAAGCTCGACGTTCACAGCGAGGTTCGCGTTCCCCTGCTCGTTGCGCAGCAGGCGCGGCGCGCCGCCAGCATCGACGAAGGTGATGTCCTCGTCGCCATCGTCGTCGACGTCGGAGACGGCCAGCGCCAATGCACCCACGGTGCGCAAGCTCGCCGGGAGGATCGTCGAGCGATCGAGGAACTTTCCGGTGCCGTCGTTGCGCAGCAGCACGAGACCGTTCGCACCGCCGGTGGAGCCGACGACGAGATCGAGCCAGCCGTCGTTGTCGTGGTCGACGAACACGGCGGACGCGATCGCGGCGCCACGCAACGCCTGGAGCGCGCTCGCCGACCGCGTGTCGCGGACGAAGGTTGCGTTGCCCCGGTTGCGCCAGAGCGTACCCTCACCGCCGCTCGCGACGAACAGATCGATCGCGCCGTCGTTGTCGTAGTCGGCGGCGAGCACCACGCTGGCGTTGGCGCCACTCCCCTGCAGCCCGCTCGACGCGGTGGCGTCGGCGAAGCGCTGCGCGCCACCGTTCCGGAGCAACGTGACCCCGGATGCGCCAGCGACGACGACGTCGAGCCGGCCGTCGTCGTCGAAGTCGGCGACGGCGGCGTCGCGCTCGTCGTTCGTGGACGCGAGCCCCAACGCGGCCGCGGACTCGGTGAAGGTGCCATTCAGATTGTTGCGGTACAGCGCGCGTCCCGCACTGCCGACGAGCAGGAGATCGAGGTCCCCATCGTGATCGAGGTCGGCGAACAGCGCTCGCCGCGCGCCGTTCACGTTGGGGATCGTCGCGCTCGCGAGCTCGGCGAGCGCACCCTTGCCGTCGTTGCGGAACAGCTGCCCGCGTCCGTCCGCGCCGATGACGAACAGATCGAGCCAGCCGTCGTTGTCGGCATCAGCGAAAGTCGCGAAGGCCGCGCCGCGCGGGAGTGCGAGTCGCGAGCCGGCGGTCACGTCGCGAGCGGCAGCGCCCTGGATGCGATAAAGATGCGTGCGCGCCGTACCCGCGGCGGTGGTCGAGAGGAACAGGTCGTCGACGTTGTCGCCGTCGAGGTCTCCTACGGCGAGCGCGACGACGGAAGGCGTCGCAGCAGGTGGGGCCGGCGCGGCCGGCGCGGTCGGGAGTCCGGCGTCGCTCGTCGCATCGACGTAGGTCGCGACGTCGACGGTCGCGCGCTCGCGTACTCCCTGGGTCGAGATGAAGTTCTTCGGCGCGAAGGTGAGCACCGGGCGCCCCGGGATGGCGCCCTCGGTCCACTTCACCTCCTCGAGCGCCGCCTGGTAGGGCGACGTGGTCTCCATGGCGCGGAGGAAGCGATCGAGCGTCGGACGTGCATCGGCGAGCCGGCCCGCGCGTGCGAGCGCGATCACGCTGTCGAGCGTCGCGCGCGCCTGCGGTGGGGGCTCCGGCGGGATGCGTCGCACTTCCTCGAGCTGGCTCACGACGCTGTCGGCCTGACCGGCCCGCGCGATCGCGTCGACGAGCTTCAGGCGCGCGGCGAGATTGGCCGGCGCGACGCCGAGCACGTCGTGGAGCCGGTCGCGATAGCGGCTCATCGATGCGGGATCGGTTCCGCGGGACTCGAGCTCGGCGAGGGCGAACAGCACGTGCGCATTGGCGCTCGAGTCGCGCCGGAGCTGCTCGAGCGTGGCGCGCGCGTCGGCCGGGCGGTTGGTGAGCGCGTACACCCGCGCCAGCGCGAGGCCGATCTCGGTGCCGCGCGGGTCGAGCTCGCGCGCACGCTTCAGCTGCTGCTCGGCCTCGGCATAGCGGCCGGCCTGCATGTAGGTGAGCCCGAGATTCGCGTAGCCGAGCGGGTCGTCGGGCGCGAGCTTCGTGAGCTTGGTGAACTCCGCCTCGGCCTCGGAGAGCTGATTGCGCTGCAGGTAGCTCAGCCCGAGCATTCGCGTGGTGTACAGATCCTCCACCGAGGCCCGCTCGGCGCGCGGACAGGCGAGGGCGAGCGCGAGAACCAGCGCGATACCGGCGCGAGACATCAGTGACATGGCTCTAATATCTCGCGGGGACGGATTCGGGCAAATCTGGTGAGTTGGTGAGTTGGATCGCTAGT
>DATFOL010000352.1:0-11677 GCA_035265545.1 Gemmatimonadaceae bacterium
GGCGCGAGGCGCACACCGAGTGTGCGCTCCCGCGCCGAGTGCCCCAGGCCTGACGAAGCGACGTCAGACACCTCATGCCGCTGCTACCTTCGGGGTCCTGACGGAGTTAGAAGGCTGCCGCCCTCCGGGACCTGGGACCCCTCAAAGATAACCCGTCAGCGGACCGCGGAGAAGCGCTCGGAGCGTCAGGCCACGAGCCGTTCGATCGCCGACCGGACAACATCCGCCGCCAGCCCGACCGCCTGTGCATCGACGTCGAGGTGCGTCACCGCCCGCACACGGGAGGCGTTCCAGGGCGTGATCAATACTCCCTCCGCACGTGCTCGATCGACGACCGCTGTGCTCGTCACGCCCGGCGGCAGGTCGATCATCACGATGTTCGTGTCCGGTGGTACGACACGGGTGCCCGCCGCGCCCGCCACCGCGTCCGTGAAACGGCGAGCGTTCGCATGATCGTCGGACAGCCGCGCCAGGTGCACGTCGAGAGCGTACAGGGCCGCAGCCGCCAGGATGCCGCTCTGGCGCATCCCGCCGCCGAGCCGCTTGCGGATCATGTGCGCCCGGCGGAGGACTTCGCCATCGCCCACTAGCACCGCGCCGACGGGACAGCCGAGCCCCTTGGAGAAGCTCAGCATCACCGTGTGCGCGACCCGACCCAACGCGTCGAGTGGTGTCCCCGTGGCGATGTGGGCATTCCACAACCGAGCTCCGTCCATGTGCACCGGGAGGCGATTCGCATCCGCCACGGCGCGGATCGCCTCCAGCTCCTCCAGCGACGTCACCTTTCCTCCCGCGCCGTTGTGGGTGTTCTCCACACAGACCAGCGTGGCAGCCGGCGCATGCGGCGACGCTGGCCGCAGCGCGCTCTCGAGGTCGCGCGCCGAAGCGACCAGCCGATCGGCGCCGGGTGGGACGGAGCGCACCTGTACCCCCGCGAGCGCGGCCGCTCCCGCCATCTCCCAGTGGATGATGTGTGCGTTCGCGTCGAGCAGCACTTCGGTGCCGGGGGTCGTGTGCACCCAGACGGCCGTCTGATTGGCCATCGTGCCGCTCGGGAAGAACAGTCCCGCCTCCTTGCCGAGCAGCGCCGCCACCCGCGCCTCGAGCCGGCGCACCGTAGGATCGCCGTCGAGCACGTCGTCACCCACCTCGGCTTCGGCCATCGCGCGTCGCATGGCGGGCGTCGGACGGGTGACGGTGTCGGAGCGGAGATCGATGGTCACGGCAGAACGTTAGTCGGTTCGCGGCGCTTCAGCACACGGCCGACCCCGGGAAGCAGGAACGTCCCGGGGCCGGCCGAGAACCGACGGACCGTGTACCGAAGAACCGTGAACCGACGAACCGGGAGAAGCGCGCGACGCGCCCTACGGCTTCGTGACCTTGACCGTCGGCGTCTTGACTTCGGTCTCCTTCGTGCCGACGACCGGCTTGTTGACGATGAGCGTCTCCTTCTGCGTTCCGACGACCGGCGTATTGATGGTGTCCGTCTTCGCTCCGACGTCGATGTCCGGCGTCCGCACCGTGTGCGAATCCGAGGACACGTTCACGTCGGGCGTCTTGACCTGGTACTCGTTCTCGCCGGTCTTCTTGCAGGCGGCGATTGGCAGCACGAGCAGCGCTGCGACAAGCAACGACTTGCGCATGGGTGGCCTCCCTGGAGTTTGCGCGTTCACTACCGCACATAAGCAACCATTGGGCCAAATGCTTAGCTCGTCAGTCGAGAAACACTTCGCGCTGTCGTTTCCGGGTTCGCCTCAGCTCGTAGACCTGCCCCACTTCACCGCCCAGGATGAAGATCAGCGCCGCGTAGTAGACCCAAACCACGATCACCACGATTGCCGCGACCGCTCCCGTGTACATCGAGCCCGGGTTGAAGGACGAGACGTACAGGTTGAACGCCACCTTGGCCAGCTCGAACATGAGCGTGGTGAAGAGCGCCGCCACCCACGCGGTCTTGGTGCGCACACGCCGGATTGGCAGGAACTTGTAGAGCGCGAAGAACATGACGCCGATGAGCACCGTTCCCACCAGGCGTGTTCCCAACGCGCTCGCCTGCCCCATCACGTCGCCGCGAATCCCCAGGTCCACCAGTATCTCACGGCTCGCCTTCGTCGCGATGAGCACGTAACCGCTGATCAGTGCGTTGGCCGTGATGAGGATGGTCGAGAGGATGGTGATCTTGATGTCGAAGATCTTCCCCTGGATGATGCCCCGCTCCTGCTCGATGTCGAACACGTTGGCGAGCACGGTGCGCAGCGATCCGAACAGCCGGGTGGAGAACCAGACGAACCCGACCGCGCTCCAGATTCCCAACTTGGTGTGCGCGCCGAGAATGTCGGTGATCAGCTTGTGGATGGACGCGTCGGGGCTCTCGTAGTGCGCCGGCAACAGGCGATCGATGTAGTTGACGACGAGCTGGTTCGGCTCGACCGGCTGGTTGCGGAGCACGAGCGCGAAGCCCCACACCATGAGCAGGACGAACGGCACAGCGGCGAGCAGGATGTTGAACGCGATCCCGCCGGCGAGGAACAGGACGTTGTCTTCCCCCGCGTTGTCCCAGACGCGCTTCGCGTAGTCGCGGAGCGCCCACCCGAAGCTGGTGAGGGGAGACCGCGTGGGGGCGGGAGGAGCCTCGAATCGTGGTGCGGGCGCCTCGACCAGCGGCTCAGGCGTCGGCGTCCTCGTCTCCATTCGAGCTGACCGGAGCCGTTGCACGGCCAGTTCGGGCAACGTCGGCACCGGCGTTATACGCCGCCTTCGTTTCCGCGAGCCGCCGCTCGAGGTCCGTGCGAGCCTGGTGCGCAGCCTCGCGCCCGGCTTCCATCGCTCGGCTCACCTGATCCTTCTTCGCAACGATGGCCTCGCGGGCCGTCTCGATCTGCTCCTCGATGTGCGCCCGAGCACCCTCGAACCGGTCGACCACCTGGTCGGTCACTCCTTCGGCGACGTCGCGCACGCGGTCCTGTGCGGCGCGCGCGCGACGGCTGATGTCGGCGCGCGTCTCGCGCCCCGACCGCGGGGCGAACAGCAACGCCACACCGGCGCCGATCAGCGCACCGATGAGGAGTTCGCTCACCCCGCCGCTGTGCTTCTCGATGACGATGTACGGTTCGTCGTGGTCGTGATGCCGCATGGTCGCTCCTGGAGGGGAGGGCGCTCAGCGCCCCTTCTTGGCCGATGGTTTCTTGCTCGCCGCGCGAGCGGGAGTGGTGACGGGTTCCTGCCGCCGTGCCGCGCGCGGCGCGGACGCCTCCACGCCGGTGTCGGCCGGCGCGGACACGGGCGATGCATCCCCCGCGCCGTTCAACAGCAGCATCAGCTCGGCGCGCACGTCACCCTCGGTCAGCCCGAGCATCCGGGCGGTACGGGCCGCGTCTCCCGACGTGGACGCGAACGTCCGCAGCACGAGCTGCCGGCGCGCCTCCGCCGCCGTCGCGCCGACCGGAATCGTCAGCGGCGCCGGCATCCCGTCTCCGCTTCGCAGATGGCGCGGGATGATGTCGTTCGGACCGATCGTCGTGTTGCGGCTCATGATCACGGCGCGCTCCACCGCGTTCTTGAGCTCGCGCACGTTGCCCGGCCAGTGGTAGCTCATGATCCACTCCCAGGCCGCGTCCTCGAAGCCGGTGATCGTCTTCCCGTTCTGCTGCGAGAACCGTCCGAGGAACTCGTTGGCGAGCAGCTGGATGTCGTCGGCGCGCTCGCGCAGCGGCGGCAGATCGATCTCGACGACGGCGAGCCGGTAATACAGATCCTCGCGCAGCTCGCCATCCACGATCGCCTTCTGCAGGTTCTTGTTCGTCGCGGCGACGATGCGGATGTCGACGTTGATCTCCCGCTTTCCGCCCAGACGGCGAATCTGCCGGGTCTCGATCGCGCGGAGCAGCTTGACCTGGATGTCGGTGGGCATCTCGGCCATCTCGTCAAGGAAGATGGTCCCACCGCTGGCCATCTCGAACGCGCCCGCCTTCTCGTTCGTCGAGCCGGTGAACGCGCCCTTCTCGTGGCCGAACAGCTCGTTCTCCAGGATCTCCTTCGGCAGCGCGGCGCAGTTCAGCGCGAAGAATGGTCCCTTGGCGCGGTCGCTCTTGGTGTGCAGCGCGCGGGCCACGAGCTCCTTGCCCGTCCCGCTCTCGCCGAGGATCAGCACGCTCGCCGTGGACGGCGCGACCGCTTCGATCACCTGGTAGACCGACCGCATCGAGTCGCTCTGGCCGGTGAGCTCACCGTAGTGCGTGAGCCCCTCGAGCTTGGAGGCCAGCTCGCGGTTCTTCTGCTGCACCTCGTACTTGTCGAGCGCTTTGGGGATCAGCGCCTTCAGGCGATTCAGCTTCTCGGCGTTGAGCGGCTTCTCGATGTAGTCGTACGCGCCCTGCTGCATCGCCTGCACCGCCGAATCCACGGTGGCCTGACCGGTGATAATGATGCACTCGGTGGGGATCTGCCGCTGCTGCAGCTCGCTGAGCAGCGTCAATCCGTCGAGCTTGGGCATCTTGAGGTCGGCCAGTACGACGCCGTACCGATCGACCGTGAGCTTGTCGAGCGCCTTCTGTCCATCGCCCACGACTTCGACGCCGTAGCCGGCGTCCTCGAGGATGGCGCTGAGACCAGTGGTGATCGCGGCTTCGTCGTCCGCGATGAGAATCTTTGCCTGCTTCATCGTGTCTCGCAGAGTGGCCGGTCGGGACGCGCCTGCGTCACGCCCGGGGGAAGATCAGTGAAAGATCGTTCGCCGACTCGGTCCAGCGAACGCCCGCCGCGCGGAGCACGTCCGCGGCGTCGGCCGGCATGGCAATCGGTCGGTCGGCGAGCAGTCGGACGACCACCGCCTCGTCGTCGCCCTCGAGCTCGCAGACCACTGCTTCGCGCGTCTCGCCCTTTCGTCCGACGACCGCGTCGAGAAGCGGCATGGCGAGCGCGAGGCGAACTGCATCGCCCGGCACCTTCGTCCGCGCATCGTCGATGCGTCCATCACGCACGGTTACGCGCGCATCGGCCGATGCGTTCGACGCGCTGCACACCGCCGCGACCCGACGCAGCGTGATACCCACATCTGCGGGTGCGCGTTCACTGCGGCTGAGCGCCAGCACGGCGTCCAGCAGCGTCGTCAGTCGCTCGAGTTGCTGAGCGGCCGCGTCGGCGAATGGCGCAACCGCGGAGGCCGGCGCATCGGCGCGACTCGCGCGCGAGCGAACGACCTCCAGGTTCACGGACACGCCGTTGAGCGCATCCTTCACATCGTGCGCCGCTCGGCCGAGCGCGCGTTGGAGCGCGGCCAGCCAGAGCACGCCGGCGTCAGCCGAGGCGGCGCTCGTCGGCATCTAGTCCGACAGGTCCGCGTCGTCCGGTGCAGCAGCGTGCACGGGCGTGGCGTCGGCTGGCAGCGGGCGATGCAGCACGGGCGGCTTGACATACCGCGCCACGATCTCGCGCGTGTTGCCGATGGCGAGCTGGTCGAACAGGAAGCGGAACTTCTGATCGTACAGCCTGGCCACCGACTGCATGACACTGCTCGGCATGTCCCACAGCTGTCGCTTGAACGGGCCGAGCGCCTTCTTGCGCGACTTGTAGAAGAACTGCTCGTCCGTGTCGGTCGGCTTCCGCTCCTCCTTGGCGTTCTCGCGGACCCAGTCGTACATCTCGGCGCGCAGCGCATCCGGGATGTGGTCGAACAACATGTTCTGGAAGTTCGTCGCCAGGTGGATCTCGGCCGTCTCGCGCTTCGGGAAGTTGTGGAAGGCGTCCTCCGGGAGCGTCGAGGCCCCGTGCTGTACCGCGCCCGACAACCCGTACTCCTCGCGCGCGACGCGACTGAGGAGCTCGAGGGTGTCGAGGTCGAGCTTGACCGCGGCGATGGACCCGTCCTCGAGCACGACGCCGCCATGCGAGGTGCCGCTCTGTACGCTGATCTTGGAGAGCCCCGCCACGTCGGCGGGAAGAGTCGCCTGAAGCCCGTCCATGTAGGCGCGGAGCTCCTCGACGGTGGAATTCTGGGTACCCACTTCACCGATCTCGCCCCCGACCGAGATTGTCACACCCGGCGGCTCGGCGGCTCGCACTTCCTTGAGGATGTCGACCCCGACCTCGTAGTTCAGCCGCTGCTGCTCGGCGTGACTCTTCTTGCTCAGGTCCACCAGCGTCGAGGTATCGACGTCGATGTTGTAGAAGCCGGCGCCGACCGCCTCGCGCACCAGCGCCTTCACCGCGTCGACCTCCGTCTTGGGATCGACTGCATACTTCTTGTGATTGACCTGGAAGTGATCGCCCTGAATGAAGACCGGCCCGCGGAAGCCCTCGCGCAGCGCGGCGGCAAGGATTACCGCGACGTATTCGTTTGGCCGCTGGCCCGTGTACGCGATCTCGGAGCGTGCGATCTCGACGATGAATGCGCCGGCGTCGATCGACTTCGCTGTGCGGAAGATCGAGCGCGCCGCGTCGTAGGTGACCACGCGCAGATTGATCGCCGGCACGGTGAATCCGCCGATCTCGCCGCGGCCCCGTGCCGTGTACAGGTCGTGGATGGAAGCGGGCTGGACTCCCACCTCCTGTCCGATCTCCCAGATCAGCCAGCGCGCGTACTCGCGTTCGACACCCTCGGCGAACACCGCGGCGCGGACGAGCCGGTCCATTGGCGCGCCGGAGATGGCGTCGGGTCGATTCACGGTGACGCGGCCGTCCACGACGGTCACGGCGTCGCCGAAGAGGCCGTTGAGCGTGTCGAGATCGAACATGGCAGTCCTCACGAATGTGCAGCCACCGGGCGGCGGCAAGGATACTTCAGGATCATGTGTGTACAGGTGAAGCTCGTCGGCCGCCGGAGGGGTCGCAAGCCCGCCAAGAAGGCAGTTGGCGATCAGATGATCCGCCTGGGATCGGGCTTGGGCAAAAGGTCCCATTCACGCCGTGCCTGCTCTGCGTCGGAACGCCCCATCATGGCGTAGGTGAACTGCTTGCCGAGCTCCACGCCCGGCTGGTCGAACGCGTTCACGCCGTACATGCGGCCGGCGTACGCGGTCGCCAACTCGAGGAACATGAGGAGCGCGCCGAGATGGAACGGATCCACTCGATCGAGGGTGAGCGTCATGTTGGGCCGACCGCGGCGCGCGAGCGCCCCCGCCGTCGCTCGCCGCTCGATGTCGAGCAGCTCACCAAGCCGGTGACCGCCCAGATACGCCAGCTCGGGCACGTCGGTGTGCAGCCGCGGGATCTCGACGTCGCCCTCGCTTTCCGCGACGCCGATGAAGGTGACCGTCTTGTCGCCCGGTCCTTCCATGAACAGCTGGACCTGGCTGTGCTGGTCGGTGGCTCCGAGTGCGCCCAAGGGCGTGGGACCCACCCCCGCGTCGCCCGGCGTTCGATGCTTGCCGAGGCTCTCCGCCCACAGCTGCACGTACCACGCGGCCATGTCGCGCAGCGCGTCGCTGTAGGGCATCAGCACCTGCACGTGTCGGCCGTGCTTCGTGTCGGCGAGATACTGCAGCGCCGCCCAGGTGCCGGCGATGTTCGACCCCGGCTCGTTCGACGCACAGCGGTCGCGCATGTCCGCCGCGCCGGCGAGCAGCGCGGCCGTGTCGATCCCGATCAGTGCGGCCGGAAGAATTCCGACCGGGGTGAGCACGCTGAAGCGTCCACCGACGTTGGACGGGATCGCCAGCGCCGCGATCCCCTCCGTGCGCGCGAGCGTGCGCAGCGCTCCCTTCTGCGGATCCGTCACCAGCACGAGCTGCTCGCGTGCGGCCGCCTCGCCCAGAGCGTCGTTCAGCCGTGCGCGAATGACCAGATACTGCGCCATCGTCTCCGCCGTGCCGCCCGACTTCGAAATCACCACGAACAGGCTGCGCCGCAGGTCGAGCCGCGCGAGGAGCGCCGAGATGTTCGCCGGGTCGACGTTGTCGAGTACATGGAGCCGCGGCTGCCCGCCGCGGGCGGCATCGTCGAGCAGGTTCCACTGCGGCGGGCGGAGCGCGGTGCGCAGCGCGATGGGCCCGAGTGCCGATCCGCCGATGCCCAGCACGACGACGTCGGTCAGTGCGTCGGCACCGCTCCGACCACGCAACCGTTGTACGAAGTCGAGCGTCTGACGGTGCAGCGCCTGATCATCGGGCAGATCGAAGAAGCCAAGCGATCCCGAGGCGCGCTCGGCCTCGACCCCTGCGTACGCCTTGGCGAAGTGGCTGCCAGCCTCGCTCCATTCGGCGTCGGTGATCCCGCCATCGATCGGCGGCGACATCATGTTGGTGTAGTCGAGTCGGATGGGCATCGTCAGACCAGGATGGAAAGGCCGTCGTACGCTGGCGCGATCCCGGGCGGGAGCTCGGCCTCGAGCGCGGCGTGAAAGTTGTCGTGGGTCAGGTGCGTCAGATACGTCAGCTCGGCGCCGATGGCTCGCGCCGCGGCGATTGCCTCGGGTACGCTGAGATGCGACGCGTGCGGTGTGTGAAAGAGGGCGTTGATCACCAGCACCCGCGCGCCGCGCAGCATCGCGATCGCCTCATCCGGCATCGACTTGGCGTCCGTGACGTAGGCGAGCGGCCCGATGCGATAGGCGTAGACTGTAACCGGGCCATGCGGCACCGGCACGGCGGTCACGTCGACGTCGGCGATGCGCACCGCGACGCCGGGCTCGAGGACGACGGAGCGTCCCTGCGGCTTGGAGGAGCCGATCACCGGACGGATGCTGTCGTCGAAGATGTAGTTGAACTTCTGCTCGAGCCCCGCGAGGGTGTCCGCTGACCCGTACATCGGAAGATGGATGTCGCGCCGCGCCGTGATCGCTCGCAGGTCGTCGATGCCATGGGTGTGATCCGCGTGCTCGTGCGTGAACAGCACGGCATCGACGCGCGTGATGCCCGCGCCGAGCAGCTGGAGTCGGAGCTCGGGTGGCGTGTCGATGAGGATCACCGCGCCGCCGTCCGTCTCCACGACGGCACCGACGCGCGACCGCTTGTCACGTGGATCCGTCGAACGGCAGACTGCACAGTCGCATCCGAGCTGTGGAACGCCGAAGCTGGTCCCCGTGCCGAGGAAGGTGAGCTTCACCGCCGGCGTGCCGCCGCCCGGCGCCACCTCATACCGTCTCGACCTTCATGAGGTTCGTGGTACCTGGCACGTCGAACGGGACCCCCGCCGTGACGACGACGCGATCGCCTTCGCGCGCGAGCCCACGCGAGCGGACGGCGTCGAGCGCGAGCTTCACCATGTCCGCGTAGGTGTCACAGTGCGGAACCAGGCAGGGGACCACGCCCCACACCAGCGCGAGCTGCCGGTAGGTGCGTTCCTGGTCGGTGAGCACGAGGATCGGCACACCGGGGCGGTGCGAGGCGATGATGCGCGCCGAGAAGCCGCTCTTGGTGAACACGATCAGACACGGCGCGCCGAGGCTGCGCACGGCCGATGTCGCCGCGGCGGCGATCGCCATCTCCGTCGGCAGCGCGGTCGCCGAGGCGGCTCGCTCGTCGTTGCGCCACACCGGCGGGTGCTTCTCGATCTCCTGGATGATCCGCGCCATCGCTTCCACGGCGAGGCGCGGATATTGACCCGCCGCCGTTTCGGCGGAGAGCATCACCGCGTCCGTGCCGTCGAGGATGGCGTTCGCCACATCGCTCGCTTCGGCGCGCGTCGGACGCGGATTGGTGATCATCGACTCGAGCATCTGTGTCGCGGTGATGACCGGGCGACCGAGCCGGTTCGCGAGCGTGATGATGCGCTTCTGCGCGATCGGCACCTCCTCGAATGGCAGCTCGACGCCGAGGTCGCCGCGCGCGACCATCACCGCGTCAGACGCGTGGATGATGCTCTCGATGTTGTCAAGCGCCGAGTCCTTCTCGATCTTGGACACGACGAGCATCTCCTTCGGGATCTTCGTGCGCAGTTCGGCGATGTCGGCCGCGCGACGGACGAAGCTGAGCGCGAGGTACTCGAGCCCGTGCTCGACCGCGAAGATGGCGTCCGCCCAGTCCTTCTCGGTGATCGACGGCGCGCTCACGGCGACACCGGGCAGGTTCATGCCCTTGTGGCTCTTGATCTTGCCCCCGTGCAGCACGCGGCAGT
This sequence comes from Gemmatimonadaceae bacterium, assembly GCA_035265545.1. GTDB lineage: Bacteria > Gemmatimonadota > Gemmatimonadetes > Gemmatimonadales > Gemmatimonadaceae > AG11. The sequence continues at coordinate 10,051 of DATFOL010000352.1, forward strand.
GCACGCGCGTACCAGAGACCTCCATCGTGACGAGCTCGATCAGACCGTCATCGACGAGGATGCGGTCGCCGACCTTCACGTCCTTGCACAGGCCTTCGTAGGTCGTGGGGAACTCCTCGCCCGTGGCGTCCTCGCCGGCCACGAGCACGATGTCCTGTCCATCCTGCACCTCGCGCGGCACGTCGAGGTCGCCGATGCGGATGCGAGGTCCCTGAAGATCGCCGAGGATCGCGACGGGCCGCCCGAGCTCCTGCGCCGTGGATCGCACCAGCTCCACGGTGCGGGCGTGCTGTTCGTGGGTGCCGTGGGAGAAGTTGAGCCGGGCGACGTTCAGACCGGCTTCCATCAGGCTGCTCAGTGTCTCACGCGACGCGGTGGACGGACCGAGCGTGCAGACGATCTTGGTGCGCGGGAAGGGCACAGGGAAAGGTTCGGGAGTGTCGGAGGCGGGGCGCGTCGCCGGCGGCGGTGCTGCCCCGCCCCGCGACACGCCCCCGGGTGGGATCAGCGGCTGGACACCATGTCGCGTCCCAGTGCCGCGCTCTTCTTCTCGAGCCCCGCCGTGAGCGACTCGAAGCTCTTCTGAAAGCTCGCGAGCCCATCACGCAACAGCTTGTCGGTGACCTCGCGGAGATCGATACCGACGGCGGCGAGGTCGGCGATGGTACGCTCGGCGACGGAGAACTGCGCATCCACGGTGCGCGCGACTTCCCCGTGATCGCGGAAGGCGTCGATCGTGGCCGGTGGCATGGTGTTCACCGTGTCGGGCCCGATCAGCTGTTCCACGTACATGACGTCGCGATAGGCGGGATTCTTCGAGCTCGTGCTGGCCCAAAGCGGGCGCTGGAGGCGCGCACCGGCCGCCTTGAGCGGCGCCCACCGAGGGGACGAGAACTCCTCACGAAACAGCTTGTACGCCAGTTGCGCGTTCGCGATCGCCGCTTTGCCTCGCAGGGCGAGGATACGGTCGCGCTGCTCGCCCGGGCCCGCGGCCGCCAGGGCGTCGAGCCGCTTGTCGATCTCGGTATCGACGCGGCTCACGAAGAACGACGCGACCGAGGCGATGCGGTCGATCGGCTTCCCGGCGCGCAGGCGATCCTCCAGACCCGAGAAGTACGCCTCGATGACGCGTCGGTGCGCTTCGATGGCGAACAGCAGCGTGATGTTGACGTTCATCCCGGCGCCGATGAGCTGACGGACCGCGCTCGCGCCTTCCCCGGTGCCTGGCACCTTGATCATCACATTCGGACGGTCGACCATCGTCCAGAGGCGCTGCGCCTCCGCGACCGTGGCGTTCGCATCGTTCGCCGCGGCGGGAGACACCTCGATCGATACGTAGCCATCCCCTCCCGACGTCCGCTCATAGACCGGCAAGAAGATGTCGCACGCGTCGCGAACGTCGCTCGTCTCCACGAGCTCGAACAGCTCGAGCGCCGTCATCCCGGCCGGGGCCGCGCCGAGCTGATCGTCGTACGCGTGTCCCTCGGCCAGCGCCTTCTCGAAGATCGTGGGATTGGAGGTCATCCCCGTCAGCGCGTCGTCCTCGATGCGGCGCCGCAGCTCGCCGTTGCGCAGGATCGCGCGGTCGATGAAGTCGAGCCAGATGGACTGGCCGGCGTCGTGCAGC